>NZ_JBIXLP010000071.1:0-84591 GCF_053543535.1 Providencia sp. AGC89 | reverse complement strand
TAGCGATTTAAGCTATACCCTAGATAATTCAGTTTGTAGGTAGGCGGCAAGCGACTGAGACCTTAGGAGCATACCTAAGTATGTGACTAAGGCGAAAAACATAGCTAACACCACTGCAAATTGAAGGGTAGCGATTTAAGCTATACCCTAGATAATTCAGTTTGTAGGTAGGCGGCAAGCGACTGAGACCTTAGGAGCATACATAAGTATGTGACTAAGGCGAAAGAGCGTAGCCAACACCCCTGCAAATTGAAGGGTAGCGATTTAAGCTATACCCTAGATAATTCAGTTTGTAGGTAGGCGGCAAGCGACTGAGACCTTAGGAGCATACCTAAGTAGGTGACTAAGGAGAAAAACATAGCTAACACCCCTGCAAATTGAAGGGTAGCGATTTAAGCTATACCCTAGATAATTCAGTTTGTAGGTAGGCGGCAAGCGACTGAGACCTTAGGAGCATACATAAGTATGTGACTAAGGCAAAAGAGCGTAGCCAACACCCCTACAAACTGAAGTATGACGGGTATAATGGGTATATGAAAAAAGGTACATTTTACCAACTAACACAAGCCTCACCGCTTCCTGATCTTGAAGCCCATGAATGGCTAGCTTGCGAGCTTGCTGCTCAATTGTGGCGTAATGGGAAGCGAGTTCTGATTGCTTGCGAAACGCAGCAACAGGCAGAAAAAATAGATGAAACCTTGTGGCAGCGTGACCCACATCAGTTTGTTCCCCATAATTTAGCGGGTGAAGGCCCTCGTTATGGTGCGCCTATTGAAATTTGTTGGCCTGCCAAACGGGGAAATACGCCACGTGATATACTGATTAATTTACAAAATCAGTTCGCAGATTTTGCCACGGCTTTCCATGAAGTGATAGACTTCGTACCTATTGATGAAACTTTAAAACAGTTGGCGCGTGAGCGGTACAAAATATACCGTAGCGTCGGCTTCAATTTGACTATGGCGGCGCCGCCAACTTACTGAATACAAAAGATAATGGAAAAGAAACCAGATAGCCCAATGAATGAGCCTTCGCTCGATAAAACCTATAACCCCGCAGAAATTGAGCAATCACTGTATGCTCACTGGGAGAAAAGCGGTTATTTCAAACCTAATGGGGATACCACCCAAGATAGCTTCTGTGTCGTCATTCCACCACCGAACGTCACTGGTAGCCTGCATATGGGGCATGCCTTCCAACAAACCATCATGGATACCATGATCCGTTACCAACGTATGCAAGGTAAAAATACCTTATGGCAAACAGGTACTGACCACGCAGGTATCGCGACTCAAATGGTCGTTGAGCGTAAAATTGCGGCAGAAGAAGGCAAAAACCGTCACGATTACGGCCGTGATGCGTTTATTGACAAAATTTGGGAATGGAAAGCAGAATCTGGCGGCACTATTTCTCAACAAATGCGTCGTTTAGGCGACTCTGTTGATTGGGAACGCGAACGCTTCACCATGGATGAAGGCTTATCTAAAGCTGTTAAAGAAGCTTTCGTTCGTCTCTACAAAGAAAACTTAATTTACCGTGGTAAGCGCCTTGTTAACTGGGACCCAAAACTGCACACCGCAATTTCTGATTTAGAAGTTGAAAACCGTGAAGTTAAAGGTTCTATGTGGCACCTGCGTTACCCATTAGCTGACGGGGCAAAAACCGCCGAAGGCAAAGACTATTTAGTCGTTGCTACTACACGTCCTGAAACCATGTTGGGAGATACTGGCGTTGCTGTTAACCCAGAAGATACTCGCTATAAAGATTTGATTGGTAAAGAAATTATTCTACCAATTGTTAACCGCCGTATTCCTATTGTTGGTGACGAGCACGCCGATATGGAAAAAGGCACGGGCTGCGTGAAAATCACCCCAGCTCATGACTTTAATGACTACGAAGTCGGTAAGCGCCATCAGTTAACGATGATTAACATGATGGATTTAGATGGTAACGTACGTAGCGAAGCTGAAGTTTTCGATACTAACGGTAACCCATCAACCGCTTATAGCAGCTCCATGCCTGAAGCATACCGTGGCATGGAGCGCTTTGCAGCACGTAAAGCTATTGTGGCAGAGTTTGAGCAATTAGGCCTACTCGTTGAGGTGAAACCTCATGACCTCACCGTCCCTTATGGCGATCGTGGTGGTGTCGTTATTGAGCCAATGCTAACTGACCAATGGTATGTACGTACTGAGCCTTTAGCCCGTGATGCCATCAAAGCTGTCGAAGACGGTCGTATTCAGTTCGTTCCTCGCCAATACGAAAACATGTATTTCTCGTGGATGCGTGATATCCAAGATTGGTGTATTTCTCGCCAATTGTGGTGGGGTCACCGCATCCCCGCGTGGTATGACGAAAAAGGCAACGTCTACGTAGGTCGTGACGAAGACGAAGTTCGCCGTGAAAACAACTTAGGGGCAGATATCGCACTACGTCAAGATGATGACGTTCTAGATACTTGGTTCTCTTCCGGCTTGTGGACATTCTCCACCCTCGGCTGGCCAGAAAATACAGATGCACTGAAAACTTTCCATCCAACCGATGTATTAGTCAGTGGGTTTGATATTATTTTCTTCTGGATCGCCCGAATGATCATGATGACCATGCATTTCATTAAAGATGAAAATGGCGAGCCACAAGTTCCATTTAAAACTGTTTACATGACAGGCCTGATCCGCGATGAAGAAGGCCAAAAAATGTCGAAATCCAAAGGGAACGTTATTGACCCACTGGATATGATTGACGGTATTTCTCTGGAAGATTTACTCGAAAAACGCACAGGCAACATGATGCAGCCACAATTGGCTGAAAAGATCGCTAAACGCACCCGTAAAGAGTATCCAGAAGGAATTGAAGCCCACGGAACCGATGCACTGCGCTTTACTTTAGCGGCATTAGCGTCAACAGGTCGTGATATCAACTGGGATATGAAACGCCTGTCTGGTTACCGTAACTTCTGTAATAAACTCTGGAATGCGAGCCGTTTCGTGTTGATGAACACGGAAGGTCAAGATTGCGGCCAAAACGGCGGAGAGATGAGCTTTTCACTCGCTGACCGCTGGATCATGGCACAATTTAATCAGACAGTGAAAGCTTACCGCGATGCGTTAGACACTCACCGTTACGATATCGCAGCGGGTATTCTGTATGATTTCACATGGAACGAGTTCTGTGACTGGTATTTAGAGCTGTCTAAACCTGCGGTTCATAAAGGTAACGAAGCACAAGTTCGTGCGGCTCGTTTCACTTTAATTGAGGTATTAGAAGGCTTACTGCGCCTTGCGCATCCTATCATTCCGTTTATCACTGAAACCATCTGGCAACGCGTCAAAGTAGTGAAAGGTATCGACGCTGATACTATCATGCTACAAGCGTTCCCTGAGTTCGATGCGGCTAAAGTGGATCAACTCGCGCTGAGTGACCTTGAGTGGATCAAAGAAGCGATTATCGCCGTGCGTAATATTCGTGCTGAAATGAATATTTCCCCAGGTAAACCGCTCGATGTAATGCTGCGTGGTGCTTCTGCCGATGCGAAACGTCGTGTCGATGAAAACCAGAACTTTATCAAGTCAATGGCTCGCTTAGAAAGCATCTCAGTATTAACTGAAGGTGAAGAAGCGCCTATATCTGTCACCAAATTAGTTGGTGGTGCTGAGTTACTGATCCCAATGGCGGGTCTAGTAGACAAAGACGCCGAACTGGCTCGTTTAGATAAAGAGCTGGAAAAGGTGGTTAAAGAGATCGAAACCATTGAAAACAAACTAGCAAATGAAGGTTTTGTAAGCCGTGCACCTGCTGCGGTAGTGGAAAAAGAGCGTGAGCGTTTAACCGCTAATATTGAAGCGAAAGCGAAAATTGAAGCGCAAAAAGTGACAATTGCCTCTTTATAACGGTTCATTAATTTAGCCGACTTGAAAGCCCTTATTGGTTTACTAATAAGGGCTTTTTCTTGCTGAATAATTCGAGTATCATCAAACGACTGCGTTCGCAGTTCTCAGATTGAAGTTCCCTTCTGGTTCTCTCTACACTGAGTTGTACACAATAATAATCAAGAGTTTCACATGACAACACAAAACTATAACGTTCGACTTATTGAACAACAAGATAATGCAGGGATTGCCGCGGTGATCCGTGAAGTTTCTGCTGAACATGGTTTAACTGCAGATAAAGGATTTGCCGTTGCAGACCCCATCTTAGATACCTTATTTGAGGTATACAACAAACCCCGTAGCGCTTATTGGGTGGTAGAAATGGATGGGGAAATTGTCGGTGGCGGCGGTGTTTCACAACTGGCAGGCGGCGATAACGAAACAGCGGAATTACAGAAAATGTATTTATCTTCCGTATTACGTGGCAAAGGCTTAGCCAAAAAAATTGTGCAGATGTCACTGGAGTTTGCGAAACAACAAGGTTATACCCGTTGCTATTTAGAAACCACCAAAGACTTACAAGCCGCAATTAAGCTATACGAAAAGTTAGGTTTTGAATTTATTGATGCCCCTTTAGGTAATACAGGCCATAGCGACTGTGAAATTCGTATGTTAAAAGCGTTGTAATTATAAAGCTTATAAGGGTAGTCAATATGCTATCCTTATTTATCTAATATTCTTTAGATAATAGATTTTTTATGATCCCACATTTATATCGAGAACCTATTTCATCACTATGTTCTTGTAAAATAATTAGTTCCTTCTCTAAGTTAATTAATTTTTCAATATTTTCTCTCACATTAATTAAATGCGTATTAATAACAGATTCAACTAATTGGCAATCATTACTATTATTATCCACTAAGTCTAATAGTTTTTTTATTTCGCGATGAGACATATTAAGACTACGGCAGTTTTTAATAAACCTTAGTCTCTCAATGTGATTTTCACTATAGCTTCGATAGTTATTATCATTTCTATTAGGAGGAATAATTAACCCCTCTTTTTCATAGAAACGTATAGTCTCCCTTGGAATGTTGAATAGTTTTGATAATTCACCTATTTTCATTATTGACCACCTAAAAACGGATACAGCCCATTGTAAACTTTCAATAATACTAATCCTTACCATCATTGTAATGTCAAGAAAAAAACATATTTTTTTTCATTTGTCCACTATATTATTAAAATATATAATTAAATTTATTAGTATCGTATTTTTTGGTTCTTTTGGTATATAGAATTAGCCAGATGACTAGCTAATTCTATTCCTTCTTCTAAAACCTATTCACTAAACTATGCATGATATCTTAGCATTGTTTCTCTCCTATATTTAGCAGGGGTCACTTTCAATTCTCGCTTAAATGCTCGTGTTAGCCCTTGCTGACCATCAAATCCATACCTGAAAGCGATATCAATGATTTTATCATTGGTTTCTTTCAAATCTGTTGATACCCTTAACAAGCGGCTGATTAAAAGATATTGTCCTAAACTCACACCAACCGTATTTTTAAAAATACGTTGGAAATACCACTTTGAATATCCTGCTCTATCAGAGATTTCCGCTATCTGTAGTGGTTTATCTACATTCATATCGATCCACAAAAGAATATCTTGTATTACATTTTCTCTAATGGTTTGATGACTCATCGCTCATCTCCTTAATAAAACCGAATGGCTTTACTGATAAAATGTGACATGTCCTCGAAGTTGATTTTCACCGCTTGCGCCAACAATTTTATAGCGGCTCGCTCCTAACTTTTTAGCTTCTTGCTGAGCCTGCATTTCAATTGATGACAAACTAGCATCACCAACAAAAGTCTTTGTTACTAATATTTTTCTGTGAGGTTCTGTTGAGGAATTATTTTCAATTATTTTATTTGATACCGGCTGAAAGTTAACCTTATTACCGGAAGCCAAACCCTGGTAACTAAATAAACTTAACGCTAATAAAACTATCATCTTCTTCATCATTAACCCTTATTTAAGTATGTATTTAAATTAATGATTATTATTAAAAACCTTAAAGTAGATACAAGGTCAATAGCTTATTTCTATTTTTTCACAGTATATTTTAGTCAATTAATCATAATTGAATTAATTAAAGGTTCCTTTTCGATTTTTAATATCCTATTAAAGCCTTATTAAATTAAAACAGTTGACCTTACAACTACTGTAACCTTTACCCTGCCCAAATATTTCTTATTCAAGTTTTAAGCTAACAATGAGATCAATTAATTAGGTAAGGTTTATTATGAAAATAAAAATCGGGATATACGCTACATTTGTTGTAGCTATGGGCATAAGTGGTCTAGTTATTGCTCAAGACGCAAATAATGATAACAAATCAGAAACAGCAAGTTCCACCATACTTCCCAAAGTGCCTGTAGCAGAAGTTATTCAACAAGAAATTGTCCCTTCCTCTGAATTTACAGGCTATTTAGCGTCTCCCAAAATCGTGGATTTACGCCCTCGGGTTGGTGGACGCATTAATTCGATAGAAATTCCAGAGGGGAAACTGGTTGAAAAAGGGGATTTACTCTTTCATATAGATCCGCGACCCTTTCAAATAGCACTACTTGATGCAGAAGGAAAATTAAGCCAAGCAGAAGCTTTAGCCATACAAGCTCAGCGAAATTACCAGCGCCTCAAAGGATTAGTCAATAAAGGGGCGATTTCCCGTAAAGACTATGACGATGCCCTTTCTATACTTTCGGCTAATAATGCGCAAGTAAAATCCGCCAAAGCAGCCGTAGAGTCCGCTAAATTAAATTTATCTTATACCCAAATCCGTTCACCGATTGCGGGTCGAGTTGATAGAGCATTTATTACTGAAGGTAATTTAGTGACTGGTGGGGATACGAATGAGGCGACTCGCTTAACCACGATTGTTTCCATTGACCCAATATATGCTTACTTTGATATTGATGAAACTACCTTTCATAAACTAACAAGTTTACAGCCGTCAACAATAAAAAATAGCGCGACAGCTTTACCTCCAGTGACCATACGGTTACCAAATGAAAAACATACGCAATATACTGGCACCCTTAATTTTATTGGCAATCAAATCGAGAGAACGACTGGCACAGTAAAAGTCAGAGCGGTTATCGCCAATAAAGATGGCAAATTGATACCCGGTACGTTTATTCGTGCACAACTGCCTATAGGAGAAAAAACACCTTCAATTTTAATTGATGACCAAGCGATTGCTTCTAATCAAGGGCAGAACTACGTCCTCGTTCTAGATAAAAATAATAAGGCAGAATATCGCCCTGTGGAACTAGGCGCCATGATTGGCGGCCTCCGAGTCATTAATCACGGTTTAACTGCTGGTGAGAAAATTATTATTAAAGGCCTTATTAGACCGGGTATGGAAGTCATGCCTAATCCTATTCCTATGCATCCCTCATTAGCAGCAGAAGCAACTCAGTCAACCACGAACAACAAACATCTGACCGTCAATGAAGTCGAGGAGAAACAATAATGAAGTTTCCTCATTTCTTTATACAGCGCCCTATTTTCGCTATGGTTTTATCAATATTTATAGTGATAGCTGGGGTATTAAGCTTTTATAAGCTTCCCCTAAGCGAATATCCATCGGTAACACCGCCGACAGTTCAAGTTATTGCGAGTTATCCTGGTGCCACCCCAAAAGTGATTGCAGACACCGTTGCCTCCCCCATTGAGCAAGCAGTAAATGGCGTCGAGGGCATGCTCTATATGAGCTCACAGATGTCAACCGATGGAAAAATGGTGCTCACAATCTCGTTTAGACAAGATGTTGACCCCGATATCGCGCAGATCCAAGTACAAAACTTAGTATCACGCGTTATTCCCCGTTTACCCCAAGAAGTTCAGCAAATTGGCGTTACCACAGAGAAAACTTCACCGGACGTACTAATGGTTGTCCATATGTATTCGCCTAATAATGTCTACGAACCTCTGTTTGTTTCTAACTATGCATTACTCAATGTCCGTGATGAAATCGCAAGACTACCTGGAGTGGCAAGCGCATTAGTATGGGGTGAAGGTGAATATGCGATGCGAGCATGGATTGACCCAACAAAAATAGCCTCATTAGGGCTAACCGCAAATGATGTCGTTGCCGCTATTCGAGAACAAAATGTCCAAGTTGCTACAGGCTCTATTGGGCAACAACCGAATGCAACATCATCATTTCAAGTTAGTATAAACGCCCTTGGACGACTCACAACTGAAGAACAATTTGGCAATATTATTATTCACTCAGGAGAAGATGGACAAGCCACCTATTTAAAAGATGTCGCTAGGCTAGAGCTAGGTGCCGATAATTATTCACTTCGTAGTTTGCTGAATGGGCAAAATGCAGTCGGGCTACAAATTGTGATGAGCCCAGGGGCAAATGCATTAGAGGTTGCCGAATCAGTCAGAGAAACTATGGCGCGTTTACAAGCTAACTTTATCGAAGGAATCGATTATAAAATCGCCTATGACCCAACCATATTTGTCAGTGCTTCTTTAAAATCTGTCGCCATCACACTGCTTGAAGCCACCATATTAGTTGTCCTGGTTGTTGTTTTGTTTTTACAAAGTTGGCGTGCTTCTATTATTCCATTAGTCGCTGTACCAGTATCCTTAATCGGCACATTTGCCTTTATGTACCTGTTTGGTTTTTCTCTAAATACGTTATCTTTATTTGGTTTAGTTATCTCAATAGGAATAGTTGTCGATGATGCTATTGTCGTCGTCGAAAACGTTGAAAGGCATATTTCAGAGGGCTTAGCCCCAAAAGAAGCCGCATTTAAGGCAATGGAGGAGGTTACAGGCCCAATCCTTGCGATTACCTCAGTTCTAGCCGCCGTTTTTATTCCCACCGCATTTTTGTCTGGCCTACAAGGAGAATTTTATCGTCAGTTTTCATTAACCATTGTTATTTCGACAATTATTTCAGCAATTAACTCGCTAACGTTATCCCCTGCCCTTAGCGCGATTTTGCTCAAATCCCATGATAAAAATACAAAGTTAGATTGGCTTACTCGTATTATCAATGCAATATTTGGTCGTTTCTTTACAAAATTTAATATTTTTTTCAATACATTATCTAACAAATACGTTCTAATCGTACGCCGTTGTATTCGAGGAAGCTTAATTGTTCTAGTGCTATATCTGGGGTTTGTTGGGCTAACCGCATTAGGCTTCAAAGTAGTGCCTAATGGTTTTGTTCCCGCACAAGATAAATACTATTTGATTGGCGTTGCTCAATTACCATCCGGTTCATCTCTCGATAGAACAGAAGCCGTTGTCAAAGAAATGTCACGCCTTGCATTGATGGAACCAGGAGTTGAAAATGTAGTGGCTTTCCCTGGCCTCTCAGTGAATGGGCCTGTTAATTTGCCTAACTCTGCCCTCATGTTTGCCATGCTCAAGCCTTTTGATGAGCGCACTGACCCCTCCTTGTCTGCAAATGCGATTGCAGAGCGCTTAATGGGCAAATTCAGCCAGATACCTGACGGATTTGTTGGTATATTTCCTCCACCTCCTGTGCCTGGACTTGGTTCAATGGGGGGTTTTAAAGTACAAATCGAAGATAGGGCTGACCTAGGTTTTGATGCATTAGCACAAGTGCAAGAACAAATCCTTATGAAAGCGATGCAATCACCCGAGTTAACAGGAATGATGGCTAGTTTTCAGACTAATTCCCCACAAATAGATGTAGATATTGACCGTGAGAAAACCAAGTCTCAAGGAATAACACTGACCGATATCTTCGATGCTTTACAAATCAATTTAGGTTCTCTCTACGTCAATGACTTCAATCGCTTCGGTCGTACCTATCGTGTTGTTGTTCAAGCTGATACTCCATTTAGAATGGACCCAAAAGATATTGAACTGATCAAAGTGCGTAATAAACATGGCGAAATGATCCCTTTAAGTGCATTAGTGACTATTACTCGTACAAATGGCCCAGACCGCGTGATCCATTATAACGGCTATCCTTCCGTTGATATTACTGGCAATGCAGCTCCAGGCTATACCTCTGGTCAAGCAACTAACGCAATGGAGAAAATCTTACGTGATACCTTACCTGAAGGAATGGATTTTGAATGGACAGATTTAACTTACCAAGAACAATTAGCGGGTAATTCTGCTCTCTATATTTTCCCATTAGCAGTACTATTTGCCTTCTTAATATTAGCTGCCCAATATAACAGTTGGTCGTTACCATTCTCAGTATTACTAATAGCCCCAATGGCACTACTGTCAGCAATTACGGGAGTCTGGTTGCTCGGCGGGGATAATAATATTTTCACACAAATTGCCTTTATTGTACTGGTCGGTCTTGCGGCGAAGAATGCTATCTTGATTGTTGAATTCGCAATAGTGCAAGAGAAGCAAGAAAAAGATCCACTAACCGCTGTATTGGAGGCTTCGCACCTAAGATTGCGCCCTATTTTGATGACATCTTTCGCCTTTATTGCTGGAGTTATTCCACTGGTACTAGCCACTGGAGCAGGCTCTGAAATGAGACAAGCAGTGGGGATCGCAGTATTTTTCGGCATGTTAGGCGTCACCTTCTTCGGCTTATTGCTAACCCCTGTATTTTATATGACGATACGGAGATTAACGTCCAAGAAATCAACATAACGTATATTTTATCCGATAAGGAAGCTCACTAAGCACAAGTAGTTTGGTGAGCTTTCTATTTAATCACCAAATAAAATTCATTATAAAACAAAAAAATAAAGGAAATTATCATTAATATAAATAAAAATTAAAAAATAGCACTTGACCTTACCCTTAAGGTAAACGTTAGTCTTTACTCAATAAAGACATTCAAGAGGGTAGGTCCATGACAACAAATATCTCTAATACCTCAGTCAATAGACTGAGCTTGCCAGTAGAAGGCATGACCTGTGCATCCTGCGTTGGTCGTGTTGAAAAGGCATTAAAAGCGGTTACAAATATTGATACGGCTGTGGTGAATTTAGCAACAGAACGTGCTGATATCACCTTTAAAGGTGATGTTGATCCAGACGTAGCAATCCGCGCGATAGAAAGCTCAGGTTATAAAGTGCGGGAAGAAACAACCGAACTGGCGATCGAAGAGATGACCTGCGCATCGTGTGTCGGTCGCGTTGAAAAAGCATTATTACAAATACCGGGTGTAATTGAAGCGAATGTTAACTTAGCAACAGAACGCGCCCGTATTCGCCATTTATCTGAAGTGGTCACTATCGCCACTTTGGAAGAAGCCATTGTTCAAGCTGGCTATAAACCTCGCCGTTTATCAGATACAACGACCAATGCAAATGACCAAGCCAATGAGCGCCGTGAAAATGAAGAGCGCTCTCTACGTCGTGCGTTGTTCACTGCGGCTATATTTACCTTACCAGTATTTATTATTGAAATGGGTTCACACTTTATTCCAGGTATTCACCACTGGGTATCAGAAAACCTTGGGCAGCAACTCAATTGGTATATCCAATTTATATTAGCAACCCTTGTTTTGTTTGGTCCTGGTTTGCGCTTTTTCCAAAAAGGAGTTCCAGCACTATTACGCGCTGCGCCTGATATGAACTCACTTGTTGCTGTAGGTACTGCCGCGGCTTATGGGTATTCAGTAGTAGCAACGTTTATCCCCCAAGTTCTCCCAGCTGGCACCGCAAATGTGTATTTTGAAGCAGCTGTCGTTATCGTAACGTTAATTCTACTTGGTCGCACATTAGAAGCGCGAGCGAAAGGAAAAACCTCCCAAGCGATTAAACGCCTTGTAGGGTTACAAGCTAAAACGGCTCGTGTAGAACGCGATGGAAAAATGATTGAGATCCCTCTGGATCAAGTTATAACGGATGATATTGTTTTCGTTCGCCCTGGTGAAAAAATCCCTGTAGATGGTGAAGTCATCGAAGGCGCTTCCTATGTTGATGAAAGCATGATCACAGGAGAACCTGTTCCTGTATCTAAAGAAGTAGGTTCTGAAGTTGTTGGCGGCACAATAAATAAAACAGGCGCGTTTAGTTTTCGCGTCACTAAAATTGGTTCAAACACTGTATTAGCCCAGATAATTCGTTTAGTTGAAGAGGCACAAGGGTCAAAATTACCTATTCAAGCGTTAGTTGATAAAGTCACGATGTGGTTTGTACCTGCCGTTATGACAGGTGCCGTGATCACATTCTTTATTTGGCTAATATTTGGCCCAGACCCAGCCCTGACCTTCGCATTAATTAATGCTGTTGCTGTACTCATTATCGCATGTCCATGTGCAATGGGCCTCGCAACACCGACATCTATCATGGTTGGAACAGGAAGAGCGGCTGAATTAGGTGTTCTATTCCGCAAAGGCGAAGCATTGCAAGCTCTACGCGATGTCACTGTAGTTGCTCTTGATAAGACGGGGACATTAACAAAAGGACGTCCAGAGCTCACTGACCTAGTCCCTGCAGATGGCTTTGAATATGATGAAGTTTTATCCTTGGTCGCTGCAATTGAAACCCGTTCTGAACATCCGATTGCGGAAGCAATTGTCAACGCAGCAAACGAAAAAGGTCTGACATTTGCGGCAATTGAAGAATTTGAAGCTGTCCCAGGATTTGGTATTTCAGCCAGAGTAGATGGTCGAGCAGTCTCTGTTGGCGCCGATCGCTTTATGAAACAACTCGGATTAGATGTCAGTCACTTCCAGCAATCTGCGCTACGACTAGGAGAGCAAGGAAAAAGCCCATTGTACGCAGCTATTGATGGTCGCTTAGCTGCAATTATCGCCGTAGCTGATCCCATTAAAGAAACAACACCAGAGGCTATTAACGCGTTACACGCTTTAGGTTTAAAAGTTGCCATGATCACTGGTGATAATGCAGCGACTGCCGCAGCTATCGCTAAACAGCTTGGGATTGATGAAGTTGCCGCAGAAGTATTGCCAGATGGTAAAGTTTCAGCCCTAAAACAGTTCCGTAACAATGGTAATAAAGTCGCATTTGTTGGTGATGGTATCAACGATGCCCCAGCATTAGCCGAAGCAGATGTTGGATTAGCAATTGGTACAGGAACAGATGTCGCTATTGAAGCCGCAGATGTCGTATTGATGTCAGGAGATCTACGCGGTGTTGTTGATGCCATTGCATTAAGCCAAGCAACTATTCGTAACATAAAACAGAATCTGTTCTGGGCATTCGCTTACAATGCGCTATTGATCCCAGTAGCCGCAGGCTTGCTATACCCAATTAACGGAACTTTGCTTTCACCTATTTTAGCAGCCGCCGCAATGGCACTTTCTAGCGTATTCGTATTAGGTAATGCCTTACGTCTAAAACGCTTCCAAGCCCCTATGAAAGATAGTATGGCTCAAACTCAATAAAGGACTTAATCGCCAGACTTTATAAAGTCTGGCTTTACTCGTAGAAAGGAGTTAGCTATGACACTCTCATCAAAAGAACAAATATTGATTTACACCACGCCAACTTGCCCTGACTGTCAACAACTTAAGGATTGGTTAGCTAAAGAACAGCTCTCTTTTGAAGAACGAGACCTTACCGACCCCAAAATTATGGCTGAAGCTAAAGCTCGAACAGGTGTACGTGTTGCTCCCATTATCATCATTGGGGAACATATTTTTTACGGTACTTTTTCATCGCAAAAACCAAACATATTAGCAGCACTCAAACTACCTAAAGAAAATAGCTAGGTATTTTATTTCTAAAATACCTATTCTATTGAGGAGATAAGATTATGAATATCGGTCAAGCCGCTAAACTTTCTGGCATCTCAGCAAAAATGATCCGCTATTATGAGCAGACTGGGTTAATCCCTAAAGCAAAACGGACTAATGCAGGGTATCGCTATTATAGTCAAACAGATATTGATAGCCTAAACCTCATTCGTCGCGCCCGAGCCCTAGGTTTCCCGACTGAACAGATTTCAGTTCTACTATGCTTATGGCGCAATAGAGAACGTGCTAGTGCTGATGTTAAAAATATGGCACTTACTCATCTTCATGAATTAAAAAGAAAAATTAATGATCTACAAAGTATCGCAAATACTCTCGAAGTACTGACAAAACATTGCCACGGTAATAGTGATCCTGACTGCCCTATCATTGAAAACTTAGTGAATCCAGCCGAATACCTTGAAACTCCAGTCACTAAAAAAGGACAACTCGCAAATTATTCAGTAAAAAACTGATTGACCTTCCAATAGGGTAAAGCTGTATATTTATCAAAATGTTAATAATAGGAGTTAGAAAATGATTAACCTTACAATACCTAAAATGGCTTGTGGTGGCTGCGCTAAATCAATTACCAAAATTGTGTTAGATATTGATGCTAATGCACAGGTAGAAACGGACCCAACGACAAAAAAAGTGCTAATTACCAGCCATATAGATGAAAGTATTTTCCGTACAGCGCTCAGCACCGCGGGATACCCGGCAGATCCTAAATAATTTAGTAGGGAGTAATAGCTAATATATTTCAGACTGCAGACAAACATATTTTGTTTGGCGAAAAATCGAATAGGTTATTGAATATTAGTCAATCTTCAAGGGCATGAATAACAAACGCCTTGTTGAAATAACCTTTTGTACATCCAGTTCAACTATTTTATTTTAAAATGCCTGCTTTTGGTCATTTTTCAAAGGCAGGCTCATTATCACAGTCTTAGATGTTAGAATTAATGAACGCGATCTTCGGGCTCGATATCATCACCGTCTTCGTCATCATATTCTGCATCTGGGTCTTCAAAATAAGTGCCCCAACCATCATAGTTGACACCCATTTTTTCCGCCAGCTTCATTAGCTGTTCAACTTGTGCGTCAATAAGTTCTGCGTTTAATGCGCTTTCGCTGATCACATCGCAACACATCAACGTTTCACCTGTTTCAATTTCTAACTCTTCCGCATCCGTCACTTCATAACCTAGCTTGAATGCTTCAACTGCTGCTTTTTCTAATAACGCAAAGTTGTCCGCAGAGAAATGATGCTCAATTGCATACAATGCATCAGGATCGCTACCATCTTCTAACAGTTCCTCGATAATTAACCGAGTTTCTTCATACTGCGCATCGAGTTCAGCTTTATCTACCATATCCACACCCCTTGTTCCATTATCGCTAGTCTCGCCCCATTCTCCCATAGGGTTGACAGTGAAACCATACATTTAAAAATAATTTCTTTTTCACTTGGGGTTGATTTTGAATTTTTATGGATATAAATTGAATATTAATTCAACATAAAAAGGCCGTAATTTATGAACCCCTTATATAGCAAGCATTTTTTAAGGCTACTTGATTTTACATCTAGCGAAATTCATTCACTGTTAAAACTCTCAGCTTGGTTAAAATCAGAAAAAAAAGCCGGTACAGAACACCCTCTCCTCGCAGGTAAAAACTTTGCACTCATTTTTGAAAAAGACTCTACTCGCACACGTTGCGCATTCGAAGTTGGTGCGTTCGACCAAGGCGCTAGAGTGACCTATTTAGGGCCTTCGGGTAGCCAAATCGGTCATAAAGAAACCATGAAAGATACCGCACGGGTGCTAGGGCGGATGTACGACGGCATTCAATATCGGGGATTTGCTCAATCAACCGTAGAAGTATTAGCCGCGCACTCGGGAGTGCCTGTATGGAATGGATTAACCAACGAATTCCATCCCACACAGTTATTAGCCGATCTGCTGACCATTCAAGAACACCGACCAAATACGCCATTCTCAGAAATTAAATTTGCCTATTTAGGCGATGCACGCAATAACATGGGCAACTCGATGTTAGAAGCTGCGGCTCTCACAGGTTTAGATTTGCGTTTAGTCGCCCCGAAAAGCTGCTGGCCGGAAGAAGAGCTGGTCAATGCTTGCCAAGAGATAGCGAAAAAAACAGGTGCAAAAATTACGCTCACTGAAGATGTGGCTGAAGGCGTTAAAGGAGCTGACTTTATCTATACTGATGTTTGGGTCTCGATGGGAGAAGCCAAAGAGGCTTGGGCACAGCGTATTAATTTATTAAAGCCGTACCAAGTGAATATGGATGTGATTAAGCTTACAGGCAACCCGAATGTGAAGTTCCTGCACTGCTTACCCGCTTTCCATAATGAAGATACCACGCTTGGGGCTCAGCTAGCGAAAGAGTTCAATATGTATGGTGGGCTAGAAGTCACGGAAGAAGTCTTTGAATCCCCTTATAGTATCGTCTTTGACCAAGCAGAAAACCGCTTACATACTATCAAAGCCGTAATGGTCGCAACATTAGCCCCTGAACTACCGGTAAATATCTTCTAAGATTGGCAATCACCATCGGCACGAATATCATGCCGATGGTGCCATAATCAAGCGTTAAGGGCGCTCACCTTTTGCTAAACGCTGATTAATGGAATCGATAACTGAAGGTAAATCGTTTAAAGTATCAATAACATAATGAGCTCCTGCGGCAAAAAGTTTATCAGCCGCCTGCTGTTTCAGTTGGCTAACTGCCTCTTCTGGCATACTTTGGTACTCCTCCCATGTTTTGCCAAATTCATTACCTGAAACAGACAACCCAACACTCCACATTCCTGCATTGCGGCCTTCTTCAATACCGGGCACTGCGTCATCAACTTTTATACAGGAAAATACTGCTTCTACGCCTAGTTCAATCACATTTTGCAATGCCATCCAAGGCCCCGGACGCCCTCCCGCTGGGATATCATCACTTGCGACCCAGTAATCAGGGTGATAACCGAGTTTTTGTGCTGCAGGTACTAATTTCTCCATTACTGCGCGAGGGTAACCAGAACAAGAACCAATTTTAATATTTTGCTGGCGTAAAGTAGTGATTGTGTCGGAAACTCCAGCTATTGGTGCTGCAAAGTCGACAACTTTGGCAATCTGCAATGGCATAAATGCCGCATAGATTGTATCGATATCTTCACTGGTCATTGAGCGCCCAAATTTCACCTTCCATAAAGTGTCAATTTCAGGTAATTTCCCAAGTGCTTCAATATGTTGCCACTTACCTAACCCCATAGGAATACGGGCTTGTGCTAAGGTGATCTCAATATCAAACACACGCTTAAATGCTTCAATAAAAATTTGTGTGGGGGCAAAAGATCCAAAATCCACCGTAGTACCTGCCCAATCCAGAATAACAGCCTGAATGCGGTTCATAATTCTTCCTTATTGTTTCCAGTAAATGGCTTTTTCTATCGCTAACAATAATGCGTCAATATCTGTTTCATACACTTCGCCAATGTTTCCAATACGGAAACAATCACTCTGTGACACCTTACCTGGGTAAATAACAAAACCTTGCGATTTTAATCGCTGATAGAACTCTTTAAATTGGTAATTAACTGAACTTGGTGAGTAAAATGCGGTGATAATCGGTGAATGGTTGCTATCATCTAATAATGTTTTAAATCCGAGAGCTCGCATACCTGCGACTAGTTTTCGCTGATTTTGCCGATAACGTTGGAAACGAGCGGTAACCCCCCCTTCAGCTTCAAGCTCTTTAAGAGCCTGAGCAAAGGCTAATACCGTATGCGTTGGTGAGGTAAAACGCCATTTACCATGGAAATCCTCCATACAACGCCACTGGGCATACAAATCTAGAGATAATGAACGAGAGCGCCCCTTACAATTTTCAAGTGCTTCAGTGCGTGCTATCACAAATGCAAAGCCCGGTACTCCTTGAATACATTTGTTTGCCGAACTTATCAAGAAATCAATATTTAGTTGCCCAATATCCATTGGGATACCGCCAAAGCTACTCATGGCATCAACGATATAGCGTTTTTGATACTGCTTCGCTAGCGCGGCGACTTGCTCTATCGGGTTTAAAATCCCCGTTGTCGTTTCACAATGTACCATCGCAATGTGTGTGATCTGGCTATCTTGTTGTAGTAATTGTTCTATCCATTCAATATCTGGCTTTACCACCTCACCACAATCATAGAGATGATGTGTAATCCCTAAACGCTGTGCCATTTCAGCCATCCGTGCGCCGTATGCACCATTACTGATAATCAATAATTTATCTTCTGGGTGTATCGCACTTCCTAAAACCGCTTCCACCGCATAGCTGCCACTGCCCTGTAATAATACCGATGAGTAGCCTGACTGCGCCGTTGATAGGGCAACTAGCTGTTGGCGGACCTTTTGTACTACCTCTAAGTTATAGTCGTCATCCCATGTACAACTATCAAATAACATGGCCTGCTTCACCGTTTTAGAGGTAGTTAGCGGACCCGGTGTTAACAGCAAATAATTTTTGGTTGTCATTCAATTCACCTATTGGTCTATACCAGATTTCTATTATAATGGTCTTAGGGAGATCAAAAGGTCAAAGGAAAAGTGCCCGTGCAACAAAAAATTCATATAACTATGTATAATGTGGAAGAAATAATCAGCGGAAATAACAATGAAATTATCAACGGATGAAATGCCTCAGTACCTGCTAATTAAGGCTCAATTACAAAAAAGAATTCAGAATGGGGAACTAAAAAGTGGCGATAAGCTCCCTTCTGAGCGCGAGCTTTGTGCTATTTTTGGTACCACGAGGGTCACTATCCGTGAAAGTTTGGCGCAATTAGAATCAAGCGGCGCAATTTATCGTTCTGAACGCCGTGGCTGGTTTGTCACTCCTGAACGCCTTTGGTTAGACCCAACACAAAATACTAATTTTCATAAACTTTGCCTTGAGCAAAACCGCCAGCCTAAAACGACCTTGTTAGATGGCCGAGTTGTCACTGTCCCCCTTGACGCCATGAGTCCGTTGCAGCTCCAACCTTTCGAGCAAATATACTTACTCACACGCCTACGCTTTGCCGATGAAAGGCCTGTTTGTTATTGTGAAAATCATTGCCTACCAGCCCGAGTCCCCGAGTTACTACGCCATGATCTCAATGGCAGTTTAACCGAGGTATATGAAACCCATTTCGGGTTGATATATACCAGTATGCACTTGTCATTCTACCCAACAGCCATGCCTCCTCAAGCCGCTTATGCACTCGGGGTCGCGGTGGGTCGTCCCGCATTACTACTGCAGCGTTTGAACTATGATCAATACGGAAGAGTTCTAGATTACGATGTGGAATATTGGCGTCATGACAGCCTGAGAATTGAAGTCGATACATTGTAAAACCAACATCAGTAAAATATTTTCACTATTTAGCTCTGTTTCATCTTTTTGTCATATAAACCCGTTAGCGTAAAAGAATCTGGTATATACCAGAGTGCATTTTACCTTAACAGGAGAAGACAATGAAACAAACTCACTTAGCCTGCCTATTGATGGCAACCTTTTGTTCAACAGCAGTATTTGCCGATAATGTTGTCACGGTTTACTCAGCTGATGGCCTACATGACGGTAATAATAGTTGGTATAAAAACCAATTTGCAGCTTTCACCAAACAAACAGGCATCAAAGTGCAATATGTTGAAAGTGGCTCTGGTGCAATAGTTGAACGCTTAGCGAAAGAACGTACCAACCCACAAGCCGATGTGCTAATCACTGTTCCTCCGTTTATCCAACGCGCCGCTAAAACTCAACTGTTAGCAAAATTTACTCCAGAGGCTGCGGCCAGTATTCCAACTTCAAATCACTATTACACGCCATTGGTCAATAATTATTTAACCTTTATCTATAATGCTAAGTTACTAAAATCACCACCAGAAAATTGGGCTTCTCTTCTCGACCCGCGTTTTAAAAATAAGCTGCAATACTCTACGCCAGGGCAAGCCGGTGACGGTACGGCTGTCATGCTGCAAGTTTTTCATAGTTTTAATGGCAAAGATGCAGGGTTTGATTACCTCGGTAAATTACAAGCTAATAACGTAGGCCCATCCGCCTCTACCGGTAAACTGACCGCACTAGTTAACAAAGGTGAGCTTTATATTGCCAATGGCGATTTACAAATGAATTTATCCCAAATGGCGCGCAACCCAAATGTACAAATTTTCTGGCCAAAAGATGATAATGGGGAGCGTAGTGCGCTCGTTTTGCCTTATGTTGTTGGCCTAGTACAAAACGGGCCTGAAACAGAAAATGGCAAAAAATTAATTAACTTTTTGTTAGATAAACAATCACAAAGCCGTGTGAGTGAGTTGTCATGGGGAATGCCTGTTCGTTCCGATATCACGCCTTCCGATGAACAATACCGTACAGCTGTGAAAATGCTTGAAGGTGTTAAAACATGGCAACCAAATTGGGATGAAGTCGAAGTTTCACTTTCCAGCGATATTTCACGTTGGCAAAAAGTCACTGATGGTGAGTAATTTGTGATGCTAATGAAACGTAAACTCACTGCCGCAATGCAGCAAACAGAACACTCAGGGATCACACTAGAGTCCTTGCGTGTTTCCTATCATAACAATGTCGTGCTTAAGCCGTTAAGCCTAACCATTGACCCCGGAGAAATATTAGTACTAATTGGCCCATCAGGGTCAGGAAAAACCACTGTATTGCGTGCTATTGCAGGGTTTGCTCAACCCGATAGTGGAAGGATATTATTAGGTGATACCGATATCACTCATCTCCCTCCCTATCAACGCGGGCTTGGGATGGTGGTACAAAACTATGCACTCTTTCCTCATATGAAGGTGGAGGATAACGTAGCGTTTGGATTACGCGCCCAGAAACAACCTAAAGTCTTGATCAATGAACGGGTCACCGAGGCTTTGAAGATTGTTGGGATGACAGATTATGCGACTCGCTACCCTCATCAATTATCGGGAGGGCAACAACAGCGGGTGGCGATTGCTAGAGCGATTGCGGTACGTCCTCGCGTTTTATTACTCGATGAACCTCTCTCTGCGCTTGATGCACAGATTCGCCATAATATGGTAGAAGAAATTGCACGCTTACACCGTGAACTACCTGAATTAACTATTCTTTATGTCACCCACGACCAAACAGAAGCCCTCGCCCTAGGCGACAAAATTGGTATCATGAAGGAGGGCTATCTCGTCGCCCATGGTGAAAAGAATGCCTTATATCACCGCCCACCAAACCGTTTTTCCGCTGAGTTTTTAGGCCGTGCCAATATTTTAAATGCTACCGCCCTCGGTTTTTCAGCCAACCCAGCAATTGTCAATGTGAGCTGTAGTGGTACATTACTGGAAGCTTATACCCCCGGTATGCGAGCAAGCACACATAAATGGGTATGCATCCGCCCACAACATATTACGCTAACGCCAAGAAACGAAACGAGCAATCAATTGCAGGCTGTTTTACGATCAATTCGCTGGCAGGGGGACTTGACTCATTTAGTCTGTGATGTTGCGGGCGAAACAGTCAGTGTTGCGGTAACGCACTTAGCTTCACAGCCCAAAGTAGGCGATAAACTCACCTTATGGTTTTCGCCTACTGATACCGTATTGATTGAGGAATGACATGTCATATATCAGTGTGCCAAAACGGTCAAGTATCTCTCTAAAACCCATTTATTGGATAATACCGCCATTGCTGGTGTTAGCCACACTCTTTTTCTATCCGTTATTGTTAATCGCCCAACAAGCACTACAAAATGAAACTGGTGTCTGGGGGCTAGATGCACTCTGGCAACTAATTGAATCTAAACGTTTCATTAATGGTCTATGGAACACCCTGCAAATCGCGTTTTTTGCTACCTTAGGCTGCCTTATCGTAGGGAGCATACTTTCCCTGATATTAGTGTTTATCCCCTTTCCTGGTAGCCGTTTTATTACCCAAGTTATTGATACATTTATTGCATTACCCACCTTTTTGATTACTCTCGCGTTTACTTTTATTTATGGTTCCGCTGGGCTACTAAATGGCACGTTAATGGCATTATTTGATTTCGAACTACCGCCAGTTGATTTCCTATATTCTATCAATGGGGTCATTTTAGCCGAGATCACCGTATTCACGCCGTTAATTATGCGCCCATTGATGGCTGCTCTACGGCAAATAGATAAAAGCCAATTAGAAGCTGCGAGTATTTTAGGTGCGCACCCCGCTCGTGTTATTGCTCAAGTGATTTTTCCAGCCGCACTTCCCGCCTTACTTGCTGGCGGCAGTCTTTGCTTACTATTAACCACCAATGAGTTTGGGATCGTTTTATTTATCGGCGCAAAAGGCGTGAATACCTTACCTATGATGGTGTACAGCAAAGCCATACTAGAGTCTGATTATGCGGTTGCCTGTATGATTGCTTTAGTAAACATCTTACTTTCTCTCGGGTTATTTTTTCTCTATAGAATGGCTACAACTCGCCTCGGAGTAAGGAATTAACTATGTTGATTTGGTCTAAACAAGGTCGAGCCGTCGCAACCTTGATTGCTATTAGCTTGTTTTCATTATTATTTTTGCTACCGTTAGTGATGATTTTAATGTCGAGTTTCAGCCAGCAATGGAATGGTATCTTGCCTTCAGGGTTTACATTTGAGCATTTTGTCAATGCATTCAGTGGCCCAGCTTGGGATGCTATTCTTTCTAGTTTAATTATTGGGTTTTGTGCCAGCCTATTTGCCCTATTTTGTGGGCTTTGGGCCGCATTGGCACTCAGACGACAGAACGGGAAATGGCAAAAACTACTCGGTATCGCATTTTACTTACCAAGCGCAATACCTTCAGTCTCTATTGGTCTTGGTATCCTTGTTGCATTTAGCCAAGGATATCTACAAATGAACGGGACATTTTGGATTGTATTCAGTGCCCACTTTGTATTAATTTCAGCTTTCACATTTAGCAATGTTTCTACTGGGCTAACCCGCATTTCCCCTGATATTGAAAATGTCGCCTTTAGTTTAGGTGCTTCACCTTGGTATCGACTATGTCACGTCACTCTACCACTCTTGATGCCTTGGATGATCTCAGCATTAGCATTAAGCCTGTCCCTATCTTTAGGGGAGTTAGGCGCAACGATGATGTTATATCCCCCCGGTTGGGCCACCCTGCCCGTCTCAATTTTTAGCTTAACCGACCGTGGTAATATCGCAGATGGCTCAGCACTGACCATTGTACTGGTCGCCATCACCTTATTATTAATGTTCAAGCTAGAAAAAATAGCGACTAAGTTAAGTCAAAAATAAGAGTAACCCCCAATAAAAGCTCGCAATGAGCTTTTATTCATTTTTCAATATTTTGATATTACCAAAATTATAATTATATATTCAGTTCATCATTTAAATTAACATTAATAACAAATTCATTAACATTAAAATGGTTATTAACCAAAAAATACAAATGCAATATTAAATATAATACTTAAGTAAACAAACATAGTTATTAAAGTATAAATTATTTATATCAAAATATTACCTAAGCATTTACTCTTAAAATAATTAAACACATAAACCACTACAGTTTAAAAAGAGTCTTTTAATGGGATTTATTTTTTAAAACAAAATTAAATGTTTATTTAAATATCGTCTATTTAATATTTTTAATAACTTCATTAAAATAAAATACTTCTCAAAATCAATAAAAGGATTTTTATTATGCACTTGCTAAAAAAAAGTGGTTTAGCGCTATTACTGTGTGTTTCTTTACCTGCGTTATCAGCTGTTCAAAATATGCCAATTAATATTAAAGGCACCTTCTCAAATGTCACCCAACCTTGTAATGATGCAAAGCTTGAAAACAGAACAGATTTTGGTGCGATCAATACACTAGAAAAAGTCGGCGATGAAACTGCATTCCATAGTTCTGGCTATTTAAGCTTCACATGCCAATTCCCTGCTAATGCTAAACTCACTTTTGTCGCAAATAACGCACCAAATTCACCTGAAACATTTAAAACATCAAGTGATGCATTCGGTGTAAAATTAAAATATAACAATATTATAGTTAAACCTGGTCAAAGTGATGACTTTAAAGTGGTAAAAGGTGGGAACAGTATTTCATTTTCTACCAGCCTAACCCGTTTAACCGCTAATGGTCCCAATGACTTTGGTAATCATACCTTTGACATTACGGCTAACTTAGCAATTACCTATCAGTAATATTTATTACTCCTCTATATGATTGTGGCTGGGTTAATTCATTACTCAGCCACGTAATAATAATTTATATGAAAATAGATAAAATGCATGATTTATCATTTGAGAAACATTATGAATTCCGTTATTTTTTTAAAGTTTTCATCTCTTTTGGGCTACTCCTTAGCGCTATTTCTATTTCACAAGCGGCAACGCAAAATGTACCTATCCATATTAGTGGCTCATTTTCAATGACACCCACTATATGTCATATTTCTGACAACACAGTCGCAAGCCATCGCTCATTATCTGTTAGCCATAGTAATCGTATAGGCGAAGAAACCGCACCACATAAAATCGCACTCAATATTGACTGTAATGCTACCGTCAACGCGAAGCTATCGTTTAACGCAGCACCGGCCGCCAATTCAAATACACTATTTCAAACTTCAAGTCATGCGTTTGGTGTGAAATTAAGTTGGCAAGGAGCACCTATTCTCCCGAATAAAAGCGTTGATATTACGATGATAAAAAATCAAAAAAGTTATTATATCGATGCCACTATAATCAGGGTTGCGCCTAATGGTACCGGCGACTACGGTGAGCACTCATTTAACATTGCAGGGAACTTAGCGGTAGATTACCCGTAATACAAAAACAATAACTACAATCAGTAACTCCACCCTCATCTCGCTGATTTTTCCGCTTTTATTCAGTAGGCGAGTTTTCGCTCTAAATGCAAAAATTAAAAAAATTTATTTTTCTTTATGCAAACGCTTGCGTCAAAGAATGAGATGCGTATAATGCGCCACAATTTGCCGGGAGAAACTATGAACGCTGCTGCTGTATTTTTTACAGAGAACACCTCCAACACACTGCCTTCAGGCGGTTTGGACAGCCTGTTTTTCCCCTTCGTATTTCCAAGAAAGCCCCTCAATTGAGGGGCTTTTTTTTGGCCTATAGACCTAACATGTCTTGCTGACACAGGAGAACAACAATGCCGAACCCTTTATACCAACGCGATATCATTTCAATTAATGATTTAGATCGTTCAGACCTTGAACTCGTACTCAACGTCGCCGCTTCACTGAAAAAACAGCCACAACCTGAACTTCTAAAACATAAAGTCATCGCAAGTTGTTTTTTTGAGGCTTCAACGCGGACACGTTTATCATTTGAAACCGCTATTCACCGCTTAGGCGCTTCGGTTGTTGGTTTTTCTGACAGTACCAATACATCATTAGGCAAGAAAGGCGAAACGCTGGCAGATACCATTTCGGTGATTAGCCAATATGTTGATGCAATTGTAATGCGCCACCCACAGGAAGGGGCATCTCGACTAGCCAGCCAGTTTGCAGGCCATATCCCTGTCATCAATGCAGGGGATGGCTCGAATCAACATCCTACTCAAACCTTACTCGACCTGTTCACTATTCAAGAAACACAAGGTAGGTTAGAAAATCTACAAGTCGCCATGGTTGGTGACCTCAAATATGGCAGAACAGTGCATTCTCTGACCCAAGCGTTATCAAAATTTGAAGGCAACCACTTCTATTTTATTGCACCTGAAGCTCTGTCTATGCCAAATCATATTTTGCATATATTAGAAGAGAAAGGCGCAACTTATAGCCTGCATAATAATATTGATGAGGTCATGCCAGAGCTCGATATTCTGTACATGACACGCGTACAAAAAGAGCGTCTGGACCCATCAGAATACGCCAATGTTAAAGCCCAATTTATTCTTCATGCTGCTGATTTACATTGTGCGAAACCGAACTTAAAAGTATTACACCCTCTGCCACGAATCGATGAGATCACTGTCGATGTCGATAGCACACCTTACGCTTACTATTTCCAACAAGCTGGCAATGGGATTTATGCACGACAAGCATTGTTATCACTGGTTTTAAATAAAGAATTAGCTATCTGAGGAGGAAATCACCATGACACACGACCATAAATTACAAGTTGAAGCGATCAGCCACGGCACCGTTATCGACCATATTCCTGCTCAAATTGGTTTCAAGCTCCTGAAATTATTTAAACTGACAAAAACCGATGAGCGTATCACTATTGGCTTAAACCTGCCTTCTAGCAATCTGGGCAAAAAAGATATTATTAAAATTGAAAATACCTTTTTAACTCCAGAACAAGCTAACCAATTAGCAATGTATGCCCCTGAAGCCACTGTCAATCGTATTGAAGACTACCAAGTGGTGGAAAAATTAGAACTCACCTTGCCTGACTATATCGATAACGTACTGATTTGCCCAAACAGTAACTGTATTAGCCATAATGAGCCGGTATCCAGCAGTTTTCGTGTGAAAAAAATCGACAAAGAAGTGGCTCTGACTTGCCAGTTTTGCGAAAAAGAATTCGATAGAGACGCTGTGATCAATAACCAATAGGATATTTCAGCGTAGACTGCGGTGTTGTTCAGGCGTGATCCATGTTTATAATAGCGCCTGATGACCCATACAGTTATACTCAAATTATATTCAAATCCGCACATATAGCCGCAGGTTGAAATAACATGAGTATCTTCTCTTTACGTGATGAAACGGAGTAATTATGTCATTCGAAATCAATACAGAAAATGCACCAGCAGCGATCGGTCCTTACGTTCAAGGCGTAGATTTGGGCAGTATAGTGATGACATCAGGCCAAATTCCTGTTGACCCTAAAACAGGTGAAGTCCCGGAAGATATTGCCGCACAAACACGTCAATCCCTAGCTAACGTCAAAGCTATTTTAGAAAAAGCGGGCTTAAGTGCAGCTAATATCGTGAAAACAACGGTGTTTGTAAAAGATTTAAATGACTTTGCGACAGTGAATGCCACCTATGAAGAATTTTTCAAACAACACAATGCGCCATTCCCTGCTCGTTCTTGCGTCGAGGTAGCCCGCCTACCTAAAGATGTCAAAATTGAAATCGAAGCTATTGCTGTTCGTAAGTAACCGCTAATTTGCTTTAAACACCCCATCATCTTTATATGGGGTGTTATTTTGATAATACCGATACAGCTTATCCTTTCTTAAGTCTAGCGAACAAAACTATAATTTAAGTTAAATTAGCACTCCCTGATGATAAGTATTTATTTTTAACTTCCCCGCTTTTGATATTCATACAATTAATTTTTTTCCTTGTTTTGGATCAAACTTATTGCTGCTAAAAAAAAGCAATATCCTACATATTGTGCTTTAATTATATCAATTGGCACAATATGTAGTATTTATTCACATTTTATCCACAGACGAGTCGTAATAATCAAGATCAAAAATACTTTGATTAACGCTGTGGATAACTTAGCAAGGAGAATAACAGTGGGAACGGTTGTGATTAAAAGAGATGGTTGTCAGGTCAACTTTGACCTTCCACGAATTCAGGAAGCCGTTAAACGTGCTGCTGCCGCAGTAAATGTTAAGGATGACGATTACTGTCTTCAAGTTGCAACTATAGTTAAAGAGCAACTTTGCAGCCGAAACCAAGTGGATATTGCCGAGATCCAAGACGCCGTAGAAAACCAATTGATGGCTGGGCCGTATAAGGACTTAGCACGCGCTTATATTGAATATCGCCACGATAGGGACAGCGAACGCGAAAAACGTAGCCAGCTGACTCATGATATTCGAGGCCTTATAGAACAAAGCAACGTCTCGTTACTCAATGAAAACGCAAATAAAGACAGTAAAGTCATCCCAACTCAGCGTGATTTACTCGCAGGGATCGTCGCAAAGCACTATGCTAAACAACATATTTTACCTCGTGATGTCGTGATTGCCCATGAAAAAGGCGAAATCCACTATCACGACCTCGACTATGCCCCTTTCTTCCCAATGTTTAACTGTATGTTAATTGACCTTGAAGGCATGTTAACTAACGGCTTTAAAATGGGAAATGCCGAAATAGAACCCCCGAAATCTATTTCTACCGCAACAGCAGTAACAGCACAAATCATTGCACAAGTTGCGAGTCATATTTATGGCGGTACAACAATTAACCGTATTGACGAAATTTTAGCGCCATATGTCGCAATCAGCTACGAAAAACACCTAAAAGTCGCCAAAGAATGGGGAATTGCAGACGCAGAAGGCTATGCCCAAAGCCGTACCGATAAAGAATGTTATGACGCCTTCCAATCATTAGAATATGAAGTTAACACACTACACACCGCGAATGGCCAAACCCCATTTGTCACCTTTGGTTTTGGTCTTGGCACATCAAAAGAAGCCCGATTAATTCAGCAATCTATCCTCAGAAATCGTATTGCAGGGTTAGGTAAAAACCGTAAAACAGCCGTTTTCCCTAAACTCGTATTTGCGATTAAAGATGGCTTAAATCATAAGCTAAGTGACCCTAATTACGATATCAAACAACTCGCTTTAGAATGCGCCAGTAAGCGCATGTACCCCGACATTCTTAATTACGATCGTGTTGTTGATGTCACTGGCTCATTTAAAACACCAATGGGTTGTCGCAGTTTTCTGGGTATATATGAAGAAAATGGGCAACAAATTCATGATGGACGCAACAATTTAGGGGTTATCAGCCTCAACTTGCCTCGTATTGCTATCGAAGCACAAGGCAGTGAAGATGCATTTTGGGCATTACTGGATGAACGCCTCGCTATCGCGAAAAAAGCCTTAATGACTCGTATTGCCCGCTTAGAAACAGTGAAAGCCCGCGTTGCCCCAATCCTCTATATGGAAGGTGCTTGTGGTGTAAGGTTAAAAGCTGATGATAATGTTGCTGAAATATTTAAGCATGGACGAGCATCAATTTCCTTAGGTTACATTGGGTTACATGAAACAATCAATGCACTCTTTGGTTCAGAAACGCATGTGTATGACAGCGAAAAACTGCGCGAAAAAGCAGTGGCTATCGTCAACCGCTTACGCCAAGCTACTGATGAATGGAAAGTTCAAACAGGCTACGGTTTCAGCTTATACAGCACACCAAGTGAAAACCTGTGTGACCGTTTTTGCCGTATCGACACTGCTGAATTTGGGGTTATTGCTGGTGTCACAGATAAAGGCTACTACACCAACAGCTTCCACTTAGATGTTGAAAAACAAGTCAACCCATACGACAAAATTGACTTTGAAGCCCCTTACCCTGCTCTCGCGAATGGCGGTTTTATCTGTTACGGCGAATACCCGAACTTACAACATAATGTTAGGGCGCTGGAAGATGTGTGGGACTATAGCTATCAGCACGTCCCTTATTATGGAACCAACACACCAATAGATGAATGCTATGAATGCGGCTTCTCTGGTGAGTTTTCCTGTACCAGTAAAGGGTTTACTTGCCCTGCTTGCGGAAACCATGACACCAACCGAGTTTCTGTTATTCGCCGAGTTTGCGGTTATTTAGGTAGCCCAGATGCTAGGCCCTTCAATGCGGGGAAACAAGAAGAGGTGAAACGTCGTATTAAGCATCTAGGTAATGGTCAATTAGGTTAATATGATGAATTACCACCAATATTACCCCGTTGATGTTGTTAATGGTCCAGGTACCCGCTGTACACTGTTTGTTTCTGGCTGTGTGCATCAGTGCCGCGGTTGCTATAACCAAAGCACATGGCGGGTGGATTCCGGCGTACCATTCACCCAAGAAATGGAAGATCAAATCATTCAAGATTTGCAAGACACGCGTATTCGTCGGCAGGGCTTGTCCCTGTCCGGTGGAGACCCGCTACATCCCGCCAATTTGCCAGCGATACTCAAGCTAGTGAAGCGAGTAAAAACAGTCTGCCCAGATAAAGACATTTGGGTATGGACGGGATACAAATTGAATGAGCTTACCCTTGAGCAACAAAAGGTGGTCAGTTTTGTGAATACCTTGATTGACGGTAAGTTTGAGCAAAATTTGCACGACCCACGTTTAATTTGGCGTGGCAGCGCAAATCAGGTGATCCACCATTTGCGCTAAGCTTCTCGGGTCCAATGTAATTTTGTACCAAATCCCAATTTATTATCCACCATTTTGACATTGTCTAAGTGAAGCTGCCAAATAGGCAGTTTCGCTGTCAATGCCACAGGAAAACGACGGCAGTACTCTGTTCTAGCTAGTTGTTCTGGTTTACTTTCCAACCTTGCTATTTTGCCGATAAATTGAATACCTTGTATCTGATTGACCGTTTTCGATTGTGTCGAAATCGTCCCAGCGACTTGTGGGTTAGCTACCATCAATTGTCCATGCTTCGAACTGGCATCAGTCATTAAAATCAACGACATAGTTTTCGCATCAAATGCATAATAACAACTGGCAGGCCAGATATCATTGTGATGATGAGCAAATAAGGAAAAAACGTGTTGGCGGGCGATATAGCGCTGGATGTGTTGTAAGGTTTGTTCAGGGGTCATAGCGGTTTCCATATAAACCCGTTCAGAACAAGCTCTTGGAGATAACCCCGTGAGCTTGCTAAAATGTTCTGAACGTAGGCATAAATTCGCTATTACTATAGCCTAAGTAATTAGAAAATGGTTCTAATTAACTTGGCTTTTTAGGCTATCTCACCTAAGTCTTTACTCTAAATAATTCAAGTTGTAGCTAGGCGGCAAGTAAACGAGGCGCTAGAGGCATACATAAGTATGTGACTAGTGCGAATAAACACGGCCAACAACGCTACGGCTCGAAGTATGACGAGTAAATTTATTTATAGATAGCTGCTGTACCACTCATTGAATTCTCACCGCCAGCAGAAATGACACGGAATGAGGTCGCACCAGCTTCATCAGCTTTTTTGGCTAATTGTGCGGTAAGGTCATTTACGCTCACAGCACCTGTTACAGATACATAACCTGCAGCCGGTTGGCTAGAATGTTGAACTTCATCAGCTGCCATTGAACCAAATGAAACAGCACCTAAAGCTAAAGCAGCAGCGAATAATGTTGATTTTTTCATGGTATGTTCCTTTTAACAAACTTGATTTTTAGTTGGGATTTTTACTGTCCCTCTGTGATATGGATCATATTATGCGCTTTAACTCAGAATGAAAATTAGCTAATTTTGCTATAGTTATTCAAATTATTTGAATCAAAACCTAACTTGAGGTTACGGATTTGTGACAGTTTTATATCATTTTTCATTTAAAATTTAATATGTTATAAACATCTTTCTTAACGAATATATTCGTTGTTAACCTATTGTTTTATCTCAACACGCCAGCACAAAATGATAAAAAACACATCAAAAAAAAGCGAAGATCAGCAAAGTAATTGGTATCTTTACTTGGTAAGAGAGAAAAATAATGCCTTGTATTGTGGTATCACGACAGATGTGCAACGCCGTTTTGAACAACATAAAGCGGGTACAGGCGCAAAAGCATTGAAAGGGAAAACGCCACTTATATTAGCTTTCTCGTGTTTTGTCGGTTCACGATCAACTGCCTCACAAGTGGAATATCAAATTAAGAAGTTGAATAAAAAGGTAAAAGAAAGGCTGGTCATTGACCAGCCTGATAATCTCATTGATTACTTAGCTAACTATAAATTACTGAAGTGTGAAGAATAAGTCACTAGGCCTTGATGAGCCCCTATTTCGCCATTTTCGAGCCCACATATCAGGAAATGGGGTTGTTGTTCAGGCCATTGGCAATTCACTCCTTGTTTTGAGGCTGGTTCAAAACCAAAACGTGAATAGTAACGCTCATCCCCTAAAACGACGACAGCACCATAACCAAATTCATTCAGGCTATCTAACCCTTCATAAACCAATTTTTCACCAATGCCTTGGCCTTGGTGAGCTTTACTAACCGCTAAAGGAGCTAACCCAACCCATTGTACGTCTTCACCATTGACATCAACAGGTGTAAAGCCTACATAACCAATGACTTCGCCGTTGTCATTGGTCGCAACAACACCAAGCGTTAATAAGCCGTCTTCTCGCAAGTGCTGAACAAGGTTAGCTTCCGCTTCTGTTGGAAAAGTTTCACGCAATAGCTTATCAATTCCCATTGCATCGACTGGGATTTCAACTCGAATTAACATGAAGTTAACGCAGGCGATTTGTGCTCTACGTCCTCGCTATCATGAACCGTTTTAATCACCTCAGCCAATTGCAGTAAAGCAAAACGCAGCGGAGCCGGCATATTTTCCAATTCAAAAGCATCCATTAAGTTTTTAACGTATAAACCTAATTCGGTGTCCCCTTCAATCACCAAGCGACGTTGGAAAAATAAAGTATCGGGATCTTCTTTACGTGCCGCTATCAAAATAAGGTCGTTTGCATTACCACTAACGCTGACATCAGCTTGTGCGTTCTGTTTAACGGCTAATTGGCCATCTTGCAAACTGATAAACCACACCAATGATAAGTCACGAACTTCAACTTTTAGCCATTTATCCTCGAGAAAATCGAGTTCCCCTTCTTTGACTGACTCACGAAATTGCCAACTTAGTAGCTGTTCAAGCACATGGCGTTGCACAGCAAATGGGGTCACTTTTAAAGGTAATTTCAAAAATGAAGGACCTTTTGTGATGAGTTGAGAACGAATTTTACCTAGCACAGTACTGACTCCCGTCTTAATTGTCTGCCCGTTTTCGGGTAACTACTCAACAACAGTAGCAGCTCGAATTATTTAGGGTAACATATTGTATATTCAATTAGTTAAACAAAATATTTGTAGTTAATAACCCCAATTACTGAGATCATCAATACACTATTTAGCTCACGATGAGTTATCTTGCCAAAAAAACACCTTATTGGTCTGATCCTATATCAATTTTTGCCCATGTCACCCATATTTATTTTTAACAAAATGGATAGTTTCTATTGGTGGCTTTTACCACAAATCATGATCAATAAATAACCAAAAATGACTTAATATCCAGATTTATGAAACGGGTCTCATTTTATTCTTTAGTGCCCTAACTCACAAAAAAGTCACTCACTAATTCAGTCACCCACAGCCTTAATTAACGAATACTGATATCCATTAACAATTTCTCTGCTCTAAATCAAAATCTATAACAGTTCCCTTGACTAGAATGTCCGTTGTTAAATTTTATACAGGGATAGGCCAATGGAATTACTCTGCCCAGCAGGGAATTTGCCTGCGTTGAAAGCCGCTGTCGATAACGGCGCAGATGCTGTTTATATTGGGTTAAAAAACGATACCAATGCGCGCCACTTCGCAGGGCTCAATTTCACTGAAAAAAAGCTGCATGAAGCAGAGCGCTACATTCATAACCATAATCGCAAATTGCATATTGCGATTAACACATTTGCACACCCTACCGGTTATGAACGTTGGCAAAACTCCGTCGATCTTGCTGCGGATTTAGGTGCTGATGCGTTAATCTTAGCCGATATCGCGATGTTAGAGTATGCAGCAAACAAGTACCCGCATATCGAAAGACACGTATCGGTTCAGGCTTCAGCCACCAATACAGAAGCGATCCGCTTCTATCAGCGAAACTTTCAAGTACATCGTGTTGTCCTTCCACGCGTTTTATCTATTCATCAAGTAAAACAACTCGCTAGAAATAGCCCTGTGCCGCTTGAAGTGTTTGCTTTTGGTAGTTTATGCATCATGGCTGAAGGCCGTTGTTATTTATCTTCCTACTTAACGGGCGAATCACCAAACACCGTAGGCGCTTGCTCACCAGCTCGTTTTGTTCGTTGGCAGCAAACAGAAAATGGTATGGAGTCTCGCCTGAATGACGTCTTAATCGACCGCTACCAAGAACATGAAAATGCAGGCTACCCTACTTTGTGTAAGGGGCGTTACCTTGTCGATGGTCAAAAATACCACGTCCTAGAAGAACCAACTAGCCTCAACACGATTGAACTGTTACCAGAACTCATGGCCGCTAGTATTGCTTCGGTTAAGATTGAAGGCCGCCAGCGCAGCCCTGCTTATGTCACGGAGGTAACACGGATTTGGCGCCAAGCGATTGACCGTTACAAAGCCAACCCTGATAACTTCACCACCGACCCTAAATGGCTAAAAGTATTAGGTGGGCTTTCAGAAGGCAGCCAGACGACTTTGGGTGCTTATCATCGCAAGTGGCAGTAATTGAAAAGGTAAATATTATGCAGTACTCATTAGGATCGGTTCTTTATTACTGGCCAAAACACACATTAAGTGAATTTTATCAGTGCGCAATCGAAAGTGAAGCCGATATTATCTACCTTGGAGAAACGGTTTGCAGTAAGCGCCGAGAAATGAAACCCAATGATTGGATAGAGCTCGCCCAACAACTGGCCAAGAGCGGCAAACAAATTGTTCTGAGTACCCTTGCCCTTCTTCAAGCCCCTTCCGAACTTAAAGAAATCAGCAAGTTAGTTGATAATGGTGAGTTTCTCGTTGAAGCCCATGATTTTGGTGTGGTCAACATGTTAGTCGAAAGAAACCTTCCTTTTGTCGCTGGGCACGGATTAAATTGCTATAACGCACAAACTTTAAATATTTTATTACGCCAAGGTATGACGCGCTGGTGTATGCCTGTAGAGCTATCTCGTGATTGGCTAATTAATTTGCTCAATCAATGTGATGATATTGGTATCCACGGTAAATTTGAGGTGGAAGTGATGAGCTACGGTCATTTACCTCTGGCCTACTCTGCCCGCTGTTTTACGGCTCGTTCAGAAAATCGGCAAAAAGACGAATGTGAGACTTGCTGTATTAACTACCCCCAAGGGCGCAAGGTTCTTTCTCAAGAACAGCAGCAAGTATTTACCTTAAATGGTATTCAAACACTCAGTGGCGCTTGCTATAACCTCGGCAATGACCTGTATTCAATGCATGACCTTGTGGATATTGTGCGCATTTCACCTGAAGGCATTGAGACCCTTGAGGTAATCAAGCAGTTTAAAGCCAATGAAAATGGGGAGATCCCGTTGAATATTATCAACCAAAATTGCAATGGTTACTGGCGACAAATTGCAGGGTTGTCGATGGTGCCTTAAGCCTATTACCCACCTCATAACCGCCTATCCTCAGTGTAATGCAAATGCAAATGCATTGCACAATGCATTTGCATTACACTGAGGATAGACTGGAAATTTTTGAAGTAAATAAAATGATTGATATAAACCCAAGCACTGTTTCTTTACGTGCAAAATCCCGCCTTACCGAACGCAGTCAAACAACTATCCCTGCGGCCATACATGATGCTTTACACTTACAACCTGGTGAAATAATTGAATATTCGCTATTAGCAGATGGTAATGTCATTATTTCTAGGCAAACAAACGCCCATGAGGACCCTATAGTTTCTCAATTTCCTAGAAAAAGATATGAAAGAAAATCCACGATACATTTATCCTGTGCCTGTAGCATTATGGAATAAGGTCAATGAGCTTACTGCGGATATCGACATTGATTTAGATGCACCACTTACTGATAGTTAATCATGGAGTCACAGGGAATGTTAGAAATTAACGGATGGAAAATTTTTTTCACTCATGTTTCTTAGAACAGTTAGTTGCATTAGTCAGTACAGTACAAACCTTAAAAAAATCTGCCCCAATAGGCTATAAAAAGAAAGCCCCCACAAAATTACTCGCTACAATTAATAAAGTGATAACAGAACGAATTGCAGTCAACCCACTTGACCCAATTTTTTACCAAGGTAATACCTTAGGAACAAAACACAAACATTGGTTTCGGGCTAAATTTTTACAGCAGTTCCGTTTATTCTTTCGTTGCAGTGAAAAAGATAAAATCATCATTATTAGTTGGGTAAATGATTTCAGTACATTACGTTCATATAGTTCCAAAAATGATGCCTATCAAGTATTTGCCTCAATGCTAAGCCCTCCTGATGACTGGGAAACCTTAAGCCAAGAAGCAAAAATGGCAACAAAAGCCGTTGTTCCTAACTCAGCCATAGGTTTCCTACTCAAAAATAACGATTAATGCCGATGCCTACGCCAACGGTTAAACATATAGCTAATATGGCGTAACTCTCCATCTCTTAGCATGCCAATAAACACACCTATAACCGTATAAATTACACCAAGTGTTAGCATCATAACGATATCCATCAACACCTCACTAAACGGCAATCCCATTTGGTTAAGGCCTGCCATGGCGTTTGTGGCCCATGTTGATGGCAATGCTGAAGCAATCATACGTACCCAATCTGGCATCGCTTGTAATGGCCAAATAGTGCCTGACATATAAAACACTGGCGTAGTGATAAACGCTAACGTTAAATAGATCATTTCAACACTGCGCAAGCATTCTGTTACCAACTTGCCTAGGCCAATAACCGCTAATAGGAACGGGAAGGTAAATATCCAAATTAAGTACAGCGGTGCTTCTTGCCGGAAGCCCAATACCCATGGCCAAAGTGCAAAAAAGACCGTAGATAAAAACAACCAAATGGGTATTAACGCAGATAATGCTCCCAAATAAACGGCTAAAGGCGGTTTACCTTTCGGTGTTGAACGGATCGCAATACTGACGCGCACACAAGCGATCAACAAGGAGTGCTGTAACAACATCACCAATAAACCTGGGAAAACAATGGCCGCAAAGCTGACTCCCGGGTTATACAACGGTTCAGTTTCACTGCGGACTGGGGTAATGATAACTTTGGCTTGTTCTTTGCTATAACCTGCTTTTGTTAGTAATTGCGTATTATAAGCGTTTAAAAGAGTTTGATATGCTTTTGAAAGCTCTTGTTGAATTTGGCCGCTAGCGAGGCGGTTAGTCGCATCACCATAGACAGGGACAGTAATGCTTTTACCACTTAGTAAATGCTGCTGAAAATCGGTTGGAATGATAATTATCGCAAATAATTTTCTAGCGATCATATCCTGACGAGCCTGCGCAAGGTTATCATAACCATGCAATTGTACTTTTGGCGTCGCGTCTAAATCACGGATTAGTTCGCGGCTAGCAGTGCTATGGTCCATATCGATCACGGCAACAGGCAAATCCCATAAAACAGGTTTTGCATAGACCAAACTCATCACGCACAATGAGACTAAAAGTAGTAGCCACATCGGCTTTTCTAACATACCCAGTAGCACTTTACGGAAAGTCGCAAAATAGACCGCCATTAAACTTCCCCTCCTTGAGTTGCAAGCCGCTTAACCAAGCGTTTACGAACTAAAAAGGCAATTACGACAGGGTAAATTAATAAAAACAAACAAACTTCTACAATTCGACCAAACGAAATTTCCCGTAAGAAAATATCGAACATTGCATTAAGTGTATGCGTAAGGGGTTCAATATTAGAAATAATTCGCGCGGGTAAAATCATCGATAATTCAGGCACAGCCATTCCTGAGAACGCTAAAGCGATACTCACTAGCATCCCTATTAAGCTATAAGCCATAATAGCACTAGAGGTAAAGCTAAATAGTAATACCCCAATACTTTGTGCCGCTATCACATAAAAGAAGCCTACCACCAGCATATACAATGGGTTACCCACCACTTTAGCATCAAAAATGGTCACGAGTGCAGCAAGTTCAATTGCCAACAATGTCGTGAAAAATAACGTATACGGGGCCATCTTCCCTAATAGGGCAGTAGCGAAAGGTTTAACGCTTTGTAAAGTGCTCCCTCGCGACATAGTATAAATAGTCGCTGTGACGACAAACAGCTGTAACATATGAATAGTCGCAGCAAACTGCTGGTAATAAATATAACTACCACTCGGATTGAACAAGCTGTCATAAGAAAGTGTCACTTGCGCCAACGGCGGTAGTGCTTTTCCCATCGACCTCGCCAGTTCTTGGCGATACTTTGCATTTAGCTCCGCAACTAAGCCGCTAAAGTCTTGAATTGCATAACTTCCCGATGCGTAAAATAAAGCGTTGTAGTACATACGCAGTTCAGGTTGGCGCCCTCTTAACACATCCTCTTCAAAATCATGGGGGATGTACAGTAATGCATAATCTTTTGAGCTGCCTAATCTTTTTAAGGATGTATTCAGATTGTCATCGATAGTTTTTACATCTGCGTGAGGGCCTGAATTCAAGTCGCGAATAATTTGCCGAGATACTGGACTATGGTTGTCATCTACCACTGACACAGGCAAATCCATCAGCGTTCCTTCTGAAAAGTTAGAACTCACCAACGTAAACAACATCAATGGAAACAACCAGCTCAACCAGTGAAAAACAGGGCTACGGATAGCCATTTTAGTTTCACGGCTAAAAGCATGCTCGAAGCCTTGCCAAGCGAACTTTAATTTCATGGCAACACCTTTTACTTATCCCAGTGCCATAGCACACTCATACCGGGCCGCAGCCCATCAATTGGCTCTAATGGATATAAACGAATTTCAAACGTTTTTAAATCAAAGTCACCAGTTGCACGGGTTGCACGCTTTGTTGCGTAATCACCTTTTGGTGCAATATAACGAACCTCAGCCTCAATCACCTTATTGCCTAATGCGGGCACATCAAGTTGAACTTTATCGCCTTTTTTCACATTGACTAAAATATCTTCTCTCAAGTTATAAATGAAATAAGCCTGAGGTAAGCGAATTAATGAAATTAACGGGCTGCCTGCATTGAATAGTTCACCTATTTCTGCTGGGATAGGGCCGACTTCACCATCAACAGGCGCTCTGACTTGTAGGTCATCAACCTGTACTTGTAGCTCTGTAAGTTTTTGTTCTGCTTGATTCAGAGCTGCTTCGTATTGTTTTCGTAACTCAACACGATCCCCATTCTGCCCCTCTTCTAACCGAGCTTTTGCACCTTGTACTTGAGAATATGCAACATCTTTAGCTTTACGGGCATTATCAAGTTCATTTGCTGAAACATACCCTTTGCTTTTTAAATTACTCAAACGCGCATATTCGCGAGAAGCATTTTGATATTGTGAGTTTGCTTGCGCTAATGTGGCTTTAAGGTCCCGAATAGTCTCTGCTCGGGTCCCGTTAATCGATTGTTCGAGCTGAGCTTTTGCTTGGTCCCTTGCCGCTTTTGAGGCTTCGTATTGCGCTTGCAACTCAGGGCTTTCTAATGTTAATAAAAGCTGCCCTTGTTTGACATCGTCCCCACGCTCGACATGGCGTTCAACCACTCGCCCCTTCGCTTTTGAGGTGACAATAACTTCAGGTGCATCCACTTCTCCCTGCAACAATAAATATTGATTATGGGAATGAAAAAGTGCAGCTGCTGCTATTAAAATGAGCATCAGCAAAATCAGTACTATTGTTCTTTTTTTCATTATTTATGTGAACCTTAAATAATAACGGGGGAAACTATCATCCCTAGAGTATGACAAGAAAATTAAATACAGCGTTAATAAATTCGTGCGCAAGATCACGAAAAGGTAGGGCATTGTCTAATATTGAATCGATTTTTTTCTTATGTCAAATAATGATGAATGTCCTTTACTCAAATGTCGATTACTTAACCAATGACTTACGGTATAATCACTCGCCAAATAAAGACTAAAAATAGACGCTAAAGTGAATAACTCCCGCAATGCAAAATATAACGAGCCATGCTCTAAATAGTTCGCATTGTGGGTAGGCGACGAGGAAACGAGACCCTAGAAGCATACAGTAGTATGTGACTAGGGTGAGATGACAAAGTCAACACCCCATAACGTGCACATGACGAGCCATGCTCTAAATAGTTCGCATTGTGGGTAGGCGACGAAGAAACGAGACCCTAGGAGCATACAGTAGTATGTGACTAGGGTGAGATGACAAAGTCAACACCCCATAACGTGCACATGACGAGCCATGCTCTAAATAGTTCGCATTGTGGGTAGGCGACGAGGAAACGAGACCCTAGGAGCATACAGTAGTATGTGACTAGGGCGAGATGACAAAGTCAACACCCCCACAATGTGAAATATGACGAGCATGTACGAATTTGATTTAATATTACTCCTACTCCAGCAAATGTGCGTCTACCTTGTTATCGCATGGGCGCTCAGCCGCACCCCACTCGTCATTCCCTTATTGAAAGTCACTATCCGCTTACCCCACAAGGTGATGTGCTACCTGATTTTTTCCGTATTTTGTATTATCGGGACATATTTTGGCTTACATATCAATGATTCCATTGCCAATACTCGGGCAATTGGTGCGGTATTAGGTGGGCTACTTGGCGGCCCTGCCGTCGGGTTTGCCGTTGGTTTTACTGGCGGAATACACCGTTATTCATTAGGAGGGATGAGTGCATTTGCTTGCATGGTTTCGACCATTGTCGAGGGACTCATTGGTGGCTTAGTCCATCGTTACTATATGAAACGTGGCGAAATTAATAAAATTTTTAACCCAGTTACTGCCAGTTGTGCGACTTTTGTAGCTGAAGTCCTACAAATGCTGATTATTCTATTACTTGCGCGCCCTTTCGATGAAGCCCTTGAGCTGGTGAGAAGTATTGTCGCACCGATGTTAGTCGCGAACACCATTGGTGCAGCCATGTTTATTCGTATTTTACTCGACCGACGCGCAATTGTTGAAAAATACACCACCGCTTTTTCCGCACAGGCCCTTAAAATTGCCTTAACGACCGAAGGTATTCTACGTAAAGGCTTTAATGCGGATAACAGCATGAAAGTTGCCAAAATTATTTACCAAGAACTGGAAATTGGAGCTGTTGCCATTACCGATCGCGAAAAAATACTCGCCTTTATTGGTATTGGGGCAGACCACCACCGACCTGGAACACCAATCTCATCGACACAATCAAGACAAGCCATTGATAATAATGAGGTTGTCTATGCCGATGGGAATGAAACACCGTATAAATGTTCCCTCAGCCCAACTTGTAAACTTGGCTCGGCACTCGTCATTCCCCTACGAGGCGAAAATGACCGAGTGATTGGGACCATAAAACTCTATGAAGCCAAAAATAGCCTATTTAGCTCAATCAACCGTACATTAGGTGAAGGGATTGCCAGCTTGTTTTCAGCTCAAATTTTGGCAGGGCAATACGAACGCAATAAACAATCGCTGCTACAATCGGAAGTAAAATTGCTCCATGCCCAAGTAAACCCTCATTTTTTATTTAATGTACTCAACACGTTGCAGGCCGTGATCCGCAAAGACAGCCAACAAGCGGGGCAATTAGTGCAATATATTTCGACCTTTTTCCGTAATAACTTAAAACGTCCGGAACAAAATGCCACTTTGGGAGAAGAAATTGAACATATCAATGCTTACTTACAAATAGAAAAAGCTCGTTTTCAAGAAAACTTACAGATTTACATCGACATTCCAGAGGAAGTTAAACATGTTGAACTCCCTGCATTTACCTTACAACCTCTTGTTGAAAACGCAATTAAACACGGCACCTCACAGTTATTAGAGACGGGATATATTACAATACGTAGTTATATCGGTAGCGAACACGTCTATATTGAAATTGAAGACAACGCAGGGCTCTACCAATCTACGAAGCAAAGTGATGGCTTAGGGATGGGCTTGGTCGATAAACGTTTGCGTTTAAAATATGGCGAACAATACGGCATTAGCGTAGAGCATGAGCCAGAAAAATTTACACGAATGAAAATCCGCCTACCGTATTTGGCGGCACCATAATAATGATAATGTAACCCTATGAATGTATTAATTGTTGATGATGAACCACTTGCGCGGGAAAACGTCCGTTGCCTCCTCGAAGAACACGATGATATTGAAATCATTGGCGAATGTGCCAATGCGATAGAAGCTATTGGGATAATCCATAAAAAAAAGCCTGATGTGGTCTTTCTCGATATCCAAATGCCGCGCCTAACTGGCCTTGAAATGGTGCGCATGTTAGATCCTGAAGACCGCCCCTATATTGTCTTTCTAACCGCTTTTAATGAATTTGCTATTCAGGCTTTTGAAGAACATGCTTTTGATTATTTATTAAAACCCCTTGAGCCAGAAAGATTGGAGAAAACATTAAGCCGACTCCGTCAAGGTAAACAAAAACAAAACCTTGAGCTACTGGGTAATAATGAACCACTTAAATTTATTCCGTGTACTGGTCATAGCCGTATTTATTTGATGAAACTCGATGAAGTATTGTATGCAACTTCTCGTTTGAGTGGCGTCTACGTCATGAGTACACAAGGGCAAGAAGGCTTTACTGAACTCACATTACGCACCTTAGAAACTCGTACACCGCTAGTGCGCTGCCATCGCCAATACTTAGTCAATATGACCCAATTAAATGAAATTTTATTTGGCGATAGTGGGCAAGCCGAGTTAGTACTTAGCTCTGGCGAACGCATCCCCGTTAGCCGCCGTTACCTCAAACCACTAAAAGAGGCATTGGGTTTAGTCTAAATGGCTCTTCGACTTCTCACACATGCACTTGTGTATAAATTAATAATAAATTTGTACATCAAAACAATTTTTCTATAAACAGAAACATAAGTTCAAAAAACACACAATACGTTATTCTGTATTCCGTGTTGTGTGTTCACCATTTATAGGAACAAAATATATCTAATACAATGTCGCAAAAAGCAGCACGTGAAGGCCTTGGTAACCCTGAGCTCTTTAAGGGGGGCGTTTTTGTAACAAAAAATGGGCAGTCTGAGCTTTTTATTCAAACTAGTGTGGAACGTGAAATAGAGCTAAAAGAAAGAGAAAGAGAGCGCCAAGCAAATGCACTGCTAAAATTGGTGATGGCAGCAAAAGATGATGTTAAAAATAAAAGAACCTTATCACCAGAAGAAGCGCTAGAAAAATTACGTGCAGCAAGAAAATAATGAAAGGAAATTGTGATGGAACAACCATATACGGTCACCCTCGCAGAAACTGCATTATGGTCACTACAGGATGTAGAATCGTTTAAAAATCAATTTTATGAGTAGTATTCAAGCTGCAGCGTTTGTTGATGAGCTACTTCTATCATCCGTAAAAGCAATATCAGAAGATCCTAAACCTTATCGCCCAAATCAAATGTTAGCCAATAATGGTCTACTTATTCGAGAGTGAATCGATATAACTAGCCAATATCGCTGTTTATATGAATTTGATAAGCAAACAAATAACGTCGTTATCCTACTTTTTATTAGCACAGCACAAGATTTAGAAAAAACGCTTTATCGCCACTATATACTTAAATAAAAATGACTAATAAAAAAACCCGCACTTCAAAGTACGGGTTTCGTTTTATTGGGATTAAACTCCCCAAAACCTAGCTATTACGCGTTATGGCTGCTGCTACGACGACGAGGTGCCGCATTAGTGCCATCTTGGCGAGGTGCTGCATTGCCACGGTTACCACCGCCACGGCGTTCACCACCACCGTTGCTACGACGCTCACCACCACGGTCATTGCGACGACCTGCACCGAAACCTCCCTCGCTACCACCTTCACGACGAGGACCACCACGACGCTCACCACCGCCACGACGCTCAAACGGTTGTGCATCACCAATCAGTTGCATTTGCATTGGTTTATTTAATACACGTGCACGGCTTAAGTGAGTTAACACTTCGCTTGGCATACCTTTTGGTAACTCAATGGTTGAGTGAGTACCAAACAGTTTGATATTACCAATATAACGGCTACTGATGTCCGCTTCGTTAGCAATCGCACCAACAATATGGCGAACTTCTACACCGTCATCGCGACCAACTTCGATACGATACATTTCCATATCGCCAACATCACGGCGCTCACGACGACCGCCACGCTCCCCACGCTCTGCACGGTCAAAACCATTACCATTGCTATTGCGGTCACGACGGTCACCACGGCGATCATCACGGTCGTTGAATTCACGACGCGGACGACGAGGTGCATCTGGTGGTAGGATCAGGGCGCGTTCGCCTTGAGCCATTTTCAGTAACGCTGCTGCTAGAGTTTCCATATCAACATCTTCTGATGGAGACATTTTCGCTAACAGTGAACGATATTGGTCTAAATCGCTGCTTTCTAATTGTTGCTGGATTTTTTCAGCAAATTTTTCCTGACGACGTTGACTTAACAAATCTGCATTTGGCAGTTCAACTTCAGGAATAGTCAGTTTCATCGTACGTTCAACGTTACGTAACAGGCGACGCTCACGGTTCTCAACGAACAGTAAGGCACGGCCCGCACGACCTGCACGGCCAGTACGACCAATACGGTGAACATAAGACTCAGCATCCATAGGGATATCATAGTTAACGACTAAGCTAATACGCTCAACGTCTAAACCACGAGCTGCCACGTCAGTCGCAATCAAGATATCTAAACGACCATCTTTCAGGCGCTCTAATGTCTGCTCACGCAGAGCTTGGTTCATGTCACCATTCAGCGCTGCGCTGTTATAGCCGTTACGCTCTAATGCTTCTGCGACTTCTAATGTTGCATTTTTAGTACGGACGAAAATAATCGCCGCATCAAAATCTTCTGCTTCTAAGAAACGAACCAACGCTTCATTTTTACGCATACCGTAAACAGTCCAGTAGCTTTGAGCAATGTCAGGACGTGTGGTAATGCTTGCCTGAATACGAATCTCTTTAGGTTCTTTCATAAAGCGACGCGTAATACGGCGAATTGGCTCAGGCATTGTCGCAGAGAACAATGCGGTTTGGTGCTCTGCTGGAATTTGACCCATGATGTTTTCAACATCTTCAATAAAGCCCATTCGTAGCATTTCATCAGCTTCGTCTAAGACTAAGCCTTTTAATTTAGAAAGATCTAAAGTACCACGCTTCAGATGGTCAAGAAGACGGCCAGGTGTACCCACAACGATTTGTGGACCTTGGCGTAACGCGCGCAATTGCACGTCATAACGTTGGCCACCATATAGAGCAACGACGTTAACGCGGCTCATATGTTTAGAGAAATCGCTCATCGCTTCAGCTACCTGAACAGCCAACTCACGAGTTGGTGCCAGAACTAAAATTTGCGGAGCTTTTAAATCTGGGTCAATGTTTTGCAGTAATGGCAAACTAAATGCAGCGGTTTTACCACTACCGGTTTGTGCCATACCTAATACATCGTTACCATCCATTAACAATGGAATACATTGTTGCTGGATTGGTGATGGTTTTTCGTATCCCAGGTCGTTCAGTGCTGTCAAAATAGATGCTGATAAACCTAAATCAGCAAAAGAAATATCGGTCTCAGTAGTCATGTAAAGGTGCCTCATACATAATGGCAGCCAGTTTACATAACCATGCGAAAATCATTTCGGTCATTTTCATTTAAAATGTGAACTGGCTCAAATTGTGTTTATTAAACGAACAAATAGGCCGTCACCCCGAGGGATGATGACTTAAAAATTAATCATGAAATGTTCGTCAGCTATTGCTGGCCCGATTCTAAAAGGTCGTCTTGTTCTTGGCCTAACAGCGCCAATTCCAACAATGCATAGCGGTGTTCAACAAAGCTGTGAGCGTTGTTAGCTACCGTCAGTTTGAATAACGCAACTGCGCTATTCTTATCCCCCAGACTTAGGTAATGCTTACCTAAATAGAAGTTAGTTTCACTGAGATGCTCAGCGAGCGAAGTGTTATCCGTAGACGTTTCTTTCAAACGCTCCATCAATGTTGTTTCATTGATATTGCCAAGATAGAATTCTACGATATTCCAGCCCCATTGCCCTTTCTCCGCTTGGTTGTAACGAGCAGCAAGATTATCTTGTGCCGTACGCGGGTCTATGTCTTTTTCTACAAGATAAAGCCATAAAACACGAAAAGGATCATTTGGATCTATCTGATAATACGCCAGCAGATCATCCTGCGCTAGTTTGTACCGTTCACCGTAATATAAAGCGATGCCACGATTCATCCGCGCGAAATTGTAAGTTGGATCAAGCTCTAAAACAGAATCAAACGCTTCATAGGCAGCATCATAGTTCCCTGCCTGCGTAAAATATATCCCTAAAAAATTAAAAACTTCAGGAATATCAGGACGTATGGCTAACGCAGTTGAAAAATCATTACGCGCCAGCGCCCTTAAACCTAGACTATCATACAACACACCGCGCTCATATAAAAGCTGTGCGTATTCGTCATCGGTTAAAGACCGGCTCGCAAGGATTTGTTCCATACGAGCCAATATCACTTCTTGTTGCAATGAAGGTTGAAGTGGAACGGCAAAAACCTCGTTCTTTCGCCAATCTTTGCTGCTACATCCAATAATAACAAAAAAGATAAGCGCCAAGAGCACACGCGGTAACGTGCGATAATCTCTTACCCGAAGACAGATACTGTTCAACATACTCCGCCCTTACATTACCACGCATTTACAACAAATTATGGTTTCAGCAAATTTAGGCTGATAGCGCTCTAAACAAATAGAGCGCAGCTAGGTCAACTTATTCTGCTGAGTCCTGAGGTTGCGAACTTGGTTCCTCAGTTGCTACCGCTTCTTTCATGCTAAGGCGGATACGGCCTTGACGGTCGATTTCTAATACCTTAACTGGGACTTCTTGACCCATTTGCAGATAATCAGTCACTTTCTCAACACGCTTATCTGCGATTTGAGAAATGTGTACTAGACCTTCTTTACCGCCACCAATAGCAACGAATGCACCAAAGTCAACGATACGAGTCACTTTACCTGGGTAAATACGACCAACTTCAACTTCAGCAGTAATATCTTCAATACGGCGAATGGCTTCTTTCGCCTTGATACCATCAGTTGCAGCAATTTTCACTGTACCATCATCTTCGATTTCAATCGTAGTGCCTGTTTCTTCCGTTAATGCACGGATGACAGAACCACCTTTACCGATGACATCTTTAATTTTGTCTGGATTGATACGAATCGTATAGATACGTGGTGCAAATTCAGAGATTTCTTCGCGAGGACCATTAATAGCTTGTTCCATCGTCCCCAAGATGTGCAAACGTGCGCCTTTCGCTTGGTTCAGAGCAACCTGCATAATTTCGCTGGTAATCCCTTCGATTTTGATATCCATTTGCAGTGCACTGATACCATCACGGCTACCGGCAACTTTAAAGTCCATATCACCTAAGTGGTCTTCATCACCTAAAATGTCAGATAGGACAACAAAATCGTCACCTTCTTTCACCAGCCCCATTGCAATACCAGCAACAGCAGCTTTAATTGGCACACCTGCATCCATTAATGCGAGTGAAGCGCCACAGACAGAAGCCATAGATGATGAACCGTTAGATTCAGTAATTTCAGATACAACACGGACAGTATATGGGAAATCTGCGTGATCTGGCATTACAGCTAACACACCACGTTTCGCTAAACGACCATGACCAATTTCACGACGTTTCGGTGAACCTACCATACCAGTTTCACCAACAGAGTATGGAGGGAAGTTATAATGGAATAAGAAACGGTCAGTGTATTCGCCCATTAGCTGGTCGATAACCTGTGCATCACGCTCTGTACCTAAAGTTGCAGTTACCAGTGCCTGAGTTTCACCACGTGTGAACAATGCAGACCCATGAGTACGTGGCAGAACACCGGTACGCACATCAAGTGCACGAACCATGTCTTTTTCACGACCGTCAATACGAGGTTCACCACGGATAACACGGCTACGTACAACTTGTTTTTCTAAGTTACCTAAAATATCAGCAACTTCAGAAACATCAACGTTTTCATCTTCAGCGACTAATGTAGCAATGACTTCATCTTTGATTAAATCAACTTGCGCGTAACGTTCTTGTTTCTCAGTAATGCGGTAAGCATCACCCATACGGCTTTCTGCTAATGCCGCAATGCGGTCATTTAATGCTTGGTTAACTGGCTCTGGCTGCCAATCCCATTTTTCTTTACCTGCTTCTTTGACCAACTCATTGATGTTTTGAATAACAATTTGTTGTTGGTCGTGGCCAAATACGACCGCACCTAACATTTGTTCTTCGCTTAACAAGTCAGCTTCAGATTCAACCATTAAGACCGCGTTATTGGTACCTGCAACCACTAAATCTAAACGGCTGTTTTTCAGCTCATCAGCTGTTGGGTTAAGAACATATTGGTCATTGATAAAACCAACACGAGCAGCACCGATTGGGCCATTAAATGGCGTGCCAGACAGCGCAAGAGCTGCAGATGCACCGATCATCGCAACGATGTCAGGGTTAACTTGTGGGTTAACAGACACAACTGTAGCAATGATTTGAATTTCGTTTAAAAAACCTTCTGGGAACAGAGGGCGCAGTGGACGGTCAATTAAGCGTGCGATTAACGTTTCGCCTTCACCAGGACGACCTTCACGACGGAAGAAACTCCCTGGGATACGGCCTGCTGCGTATGTACGTTCTTGATAGTTAACAGTTAAAGGGAAGAAATCTTGACCTTCTTTAACTTTCTTCTGAGCAACCGCAGTAACAAATACCGCAGTGTCATCCATGTTAACCATAACAGCGGCTGTCGCTTGACGCGCCATCATTCCCGTTTCAATCGTAACGGTATGTTGACCATATTGGAATTTACGAACAATAGGATTTAACACAATATTACCCTTTTTGTAAGGCTATCTGAGCATCTCGGATAGCATTGGCTTATTCTTCCTACAGCCTCGCGACTAATGAGAAGATTGATATTCAAGTCATCAATGTTCTCATTAGCCGCGCGAATCGGATGTAGCGAAGAGGCATTATTAAAACAACTAATTACAAACCATAGCTTAACATTTAAGTTAAGAACAATTCGAGTATTACTTCAACTTTCAAAATAACTTTTAGAAGAAAAGGGGCCTGTGGCCCCTTTTCTCTGAAACTGACTCTACTCGTTATACTTCAAGTTGCAACGTTGTTGACTACACTCACTCGTACTAGTCACATACTGATGTACATTCCTAGCCACTCACTCATTGGCCGCCTAGCCGCCACTGGAATTATCTAGAGTAAGATTAGCGGCGCAGACCTAAACGCTCAATCAGAGCAGTGTAGCGTGCGATATCTTTACCTTTCAAGTAAGCTTGTAAGCGACGGCGTTGTGCAACCATACGCAACAGACCACGACGGCTGTGGTGATCTTTTTTGTGCTCTGCAAAGTGGCTTTGCAGATGGTTGATTTGTGCAGTCAGCAGAGCGATTTGTACTTCGCTTGAACCAGTGTCATTTTCACCGCGGCCGAACTCAGCAACGATTTTAGCTTTCGCTTCATTACTTAGAGACATAATAAACTCCAAAATGATTAATGTAAGTGATGAGAGCCAATCTCTAATTTAGCATCTCAAGATTAAGCGCCGCTATTCTACGCTGCTTATAACAGCAAAGCAATAAGCGCCACTATGCGGATTGTTCATTTTCCACAACCAAACGCTTTGGTGCCACACGGCCATCTTCGCTAATCAGAGCAATACCGATAAAACGCTGCTCTTCACCGCAAGTCACTCGGACCATGTCCCCTTCAATGAGACCTTCAACATTCGCCCTAACAGGTTGACCCTGTTTAAAGTAAGCCGCTGTTTCTTCAGTAATATTGATAGCTGGAAAATGAACAACTGCGGTATCCATTGGCAATAACAAGCTATCCAGTAATGATTCAAAAGAACCTTCTCCTGCATCTACTTGTGCCCGCAAAGCGGCTAATTGCTCTAATGTTACCATGCGCTCATATGGGTAATTAGCGACTTGAATACGCCGTAGATAAATCACATGAGCGCCACAGCCTAACATTTCGCCTAAATCATCAACAATAGTACGAATATAAGTCCCTTTCGAGCAATGAATTTCCAGTTCTAACTCATTATTTTCTAAACGAATAAACTGTAGTTCATACACAGTAATTGGGCGGGCTTCACGCTCAACCGTAATCCCTTTACGTGCATATTCATACAATGGACGACCTTGGTGTTTTAATGCGGAATACATCGAAGGTACTTGCAGTGTATCGCCTCGGAAAAACGCTAAGGCGTCATCTAACTGTTGCGGCGTAAACTCAACGTTACGCTCGCTGATGATTTCGCCATGAGAATCCGATGTATCAGTACGTTGACCTAAACGAGCTACTACACGATAACGCTTATCTGAATCGAGTAAAAATTGGGAAAACTTCGTTGCTTCACCAAGGCAAACGGGCAACATACCTGTTGCTAACGGATCAAGCGCCCCTGTATGCCCAGCTTTATTAGCATTAAAAAAGCGCCGCACTTTTTGCAGCGCATCATTAGAAGAAATATCCGTAGGTTTATCCAGCAGCACTACACCGTCGATATCACGGCCGCTACGACGACGCCCCATTATTTTTCCTCTTTATCATCTGCATCAGCACGACGTTTTTCATCATCGCGAATGACATTCGAAACGAGGTTAGACATACGCATACCATCAACCAAAGAACTATCATAAGAGAATGTCAGTTCAGGAATAACACGTAAGCGCATGGCTTTACCTAATAAAGAACGAATAAAACCTGAAGCTTCATTCAGCGCTTTAATGCCTTCTTTTACCATATCAGACTCATGTTCTTCATGAGAGATATTTAAAAACGTAACGAATACTTTACCGTATGCCAAGTCCCTAGACAGTTCAACACCAGAAACCGTTGCCATACCAATGCGAGGATCCTTCACTTCACGTTGCAAAATGATTGCAATTTCTTTTTGCATTTCTTGTGCAACGCGCTGAGAACGACTGAATTCTCTTGCCATTGTTCTATCTCCTGACAAATTGGGGGGCTAAGCCCCCCAATGGAAAATAAAGTATGAAGATATTTACCCGCTTCGCTTTATAACAAAGTGATATTACGGGTATCTATAAAATTAACCGTCGATCGAACGCTTAACTTCAATAACTTCGAAGACTTCAATCATATCGCCGACACGAACATCGTTGTAGTTCTTAACACCGATACCACATTCCATGCCGTTACGAACTTCAGCAACATCATCTTTAAAGCGACGCAGAGACTCTAACTCACCTTCGTAGATAACCACGTTGTCACGCAGTACACGAATTGGGTTATTACGCTTGATGGTACCTTCTGTAACCATACAACCTGCAACAGCACCAAATTTCGGTGATTTAAATACATCGCGGACTTCTGCAAGACCAATGATTTGTTGTTTGTATTCAGGTGCCAACATACCGCTCATTGCTTGTTTGATTTCATCAATCAAGCTATAGATAACGGAATAGTAACGTAAATCAACGCTTTCACTTTCAATGACACGACGCGCAGATGCATCTGCACGGACGTTAAAGCCAAGAATGATAGCATTTGATGCCGCTGCCAATGTTGCATCTGTCTCAGTGATACCACCAACGCCAGAACCGATGATTTTAATTTTAACTTCATCAGTTGACAGTTTCATCAGAGAGTCAGTGATCGCTTCACAAGTACCTTGAACGTCAGTTTTCAGCACGATATTCAGTTCAGAAACTTTACCTTCTTCCATGTTCGCAAACATGTTTTCCAGTTTAGATTTCTGCTGGCGCGCTAATTTAACATCGCGGAATTTACCTTGACGATATAGAGCAACTTCACGGGCTTTTTTCTCATCACGAACTACTGTCGCTTCATCACCAGCAGATGGGACGCTTGATAGCCCCAAAATTTCAACTGGCATAGAAGGGCCTGCAGATTGAACTTCTTTACCTAATTCGTTACGCATTGCACGAATACGGCCATATTCAAACCCACATAAGACGATATCGCCTTTGTTCAGTGTACCTTCTTGAACTAAGATAGTTGCCACTGGGCCACGACCTTTGTCTAAGTAGGATTCAACAACAACACCGCTTGCCATTCCTGCATAAACTGCTTTCAGTTCTAAAACCTCAGCTTGCAGTAAGATAGCATCCAGTAGGTCATCAATACCTGTACCTTTCTTAGCTGATACGCTAATGAACTGAGTATCACCACCCCAATCTTCGGAAATAACACCGTATTGAGATAACTCATTTCTGACGCGGTCTGGATCAGCTTCTGGCTTATCGATTTTGTTGACTGCAACCACAATTGGTACACCCGCTGCTTTCGCATGCTGAATAGCTTCAATTGTTTGTGGCATAACACCATCATCGGCAGCAACAACAAGGATTACGATATCCGTTGCTTGTGCTCCACGAGCACGCATAGAGGTAAACGCGGCGTGACCTGGGGTATCTAAGAAGGTAATCATACCTTTATCGGTCTGTACGTGGTACGCACCGATATGCTGAGTAATACCACCGGCTTCACCTGATGCCACTTTCGTTGAACGAATGTAGTCAAGTAAAGACGTTTTACCATGGTCAACGTGACCCATAATAGTCACAACTGGTGCGCGTGGTTCTTGTAATGCAGAGCCTGTATCACGGTCATTCATTACCGCTTCTTCTAGCTCATTTTCACGACGCAGAATAACTTTGTGACCCATTTCTTCTGCAACAAGCTGTGCAGTTTCTTGGTCAATCACTTGGTTGATAGTCGCCATAGCGCCCATCTTCATCATTGTTTTGATGACTTGAGAGCCTTTAACCGCCATTTTATTAGCAAGTTCGCCTACAGTGATCGTTTCACCAATGATAACATCGCGGTTTACCGCAGCAGCTGGCTTAGTAAAGCTTTGCTGTAAGGAACTGCCTTTACGTTGTTTACCTTTAGTACGACCTGAACGACCTGCTGCACGCTCTTCTTCGCGATCAGCTTTCTCTGAAAGCTTGTTACCTTTTTTCTGGCGAGGTGCTTTAGCGGTACGGTTACGAGAACGACGGCCTTCTTCTTTCGCATCATTTTCATCTTCAGCGGCACGAGCGTGCGTAGAAGTGGTTGTATGATAATCGCTGTCTTCTTCAGTTTTAGTTTCAGCCGTCCATTTTTCGCCATTTTCTTCAGCCATTTTACGGGCTTCTTCAGCAACACGACGCGCTTCTGCTTCAACTTTACGTTGAGTTTCTTCTTCAGCTTTGCGTTTTAGCTCTGCAGCTTCAGCTTCACGGCGTTGTTTGTCGGCATTAGTTTCAGACGATTTGCCTGCTTTTTGATGATTTTCGCTTGGTTTCACTTTTTCTCTTTCCGCTGCTTCGCGCGTAGCTTTATCTGCTGCTTCACGTTTTGCTTTATCTTCGGCATCACGTTTTGCGTTTGCTTCTGCTTCGCGTTTTGCAGCTTCTTCTGCTAATCGCTTAGCTTGTGCTTCACGTTGTGCCAGTTCTTCAGCTTCGCGCTGTGCCTGCTCTTCCGCTTCACGCTGTGCCTGCTCTTCCGCTTTCGCTTCTTCAGCGTCACGGTTCACATAAGTGCGTTTTTTGCGGACTTCAACATTTACCGATTTGCTTTTGCCACCGGTGACCGGAACACTCAACGTACTACGAGTTTTACGTTGTAGTGTTAACTTACTTGGCTGACCCGCCGCCCCGCCTTGTTCGCGGTTTAGGTGGTTCAGTAAAGCTTCTTTTTCTGACTGGCTAACAGAGTCATTCTCACTTTTTTTGATCCCTGCTTCAGCAAATTGCTGTACCAGGCGATCAACTGTGATTTGAATTTCCGTTGCCAATGTTTTTACAGTTTCTGTCATGCCGTTCCTTCCTGCTACAGTGTTTACGCATCGTTACCGAACCAGCAAATATTACGTGCGGCCATGATGAGCGTACCTGCTTTCTCATCATCCAGACCTTCAATATCAATCAGGTCGTCGATGCCCTGCTCAGCAAGATCTTCCAGTGTACAGATTCCACGAGTAGCCAAGTTATAGGCAAGAGTACGATCCATACCGTCAAGATTCAACAAATCTTCTGCTGGCTGATTATCACCTAGGCTCTCTTTTTGAGCCAACTCAATTGTGGTGAGGGCAGCTTTCGCTCTTTCACGTAGAACTTCAACGGTATCTTCATCAAGACCGTCAATTTCCAGAAGTTCATTAATAGGCACGTAAGCCAGTTCTTCTAACGTAGAGAAGCCTTCTTCAACAAGTGCAGTGGCGAACTCTTCATCAATATCAAGATGCTTGGTGAATGTATCAATAGAAGCATGTGCTTCTGCCTGATGTTTTGCATTTAGCTCTTCTGCGGTCATGACATTCAGTTCCCATTTGTCATCACCACGGTGTTTTTTCAGCAACTGAGCAGCTAGACGAACGTTTTGACCGTTACGCCCTATTGCTTGTGCCAAGTTACTGCTTTCTACGGCAACATCCATCGTGCATTTGTCTTCATCGACGACGATAGATGCAACATCAGCCGGAGCCATTGCATTAATAACGAACTGAGCTGGGTTATCATCCCATAACACAATATCGATTCTCTCGCCGCCTAACTCACTAGAAACGGCTTGAACTCGCGCACCACGCATACCAACACAAGCACCAACTGGGTCGATACGTTTATCGTTAGTTTTTACAGCGATTTTTGCACGAGAACCTGGATCACGCGCAGCGGCTTTAATTTCAATAATTTCTTCGCCAATTTCAGGCACTTCAATGCGGAATAATTCAACCAACATTTCCGGGCGAGAACGCGTAACAAAAAGTTGTGCGCCGCGAGCTTCAGGACGGACATCATACAGGACTCCGCGTATGCGGTCACCTGGGCGGAAGTTTTCACGTGGCAACATATCTTCACGCAGAATAACCGCTTCAGCGTTATTACCTAAGTCTAACGTGATGTTTTCACGGTTAACTTTCTTCACTTGAGCAGTGATAATTTCGCCTTGTTGCTCACGGAATTGGTCAACAACCATAGCACGTTCAGCTTCACGAACTTTCTGAACAATAACTTGTTTTGCAGTTTGTGTTGTAATGCGGTCAAACACAACAGATTCGATCTGATCTTCAACATACTCACCTAGTTGCAGTGCAGGGTCTTCGTATTGCGCTGCTTCTAATGTGATTTCGCGAGTTGGCATTGTCACTTCATCGACAATTAACCAACGACGGAACGTATCAAAATCACCGGATTTACGGTCAATCTCAACACGAACATCGATTTCTTGCTCATATTTCTTTTTGGTTGCCGTCGCTAATGCCGTTTCCAGAGCCTCGAAGATTTTTTCACGAGGGAGGGATTTTTCGTTAGAAACCGCTTCTACAACAGCCAGAATTTCTTTATTCATCCTAGTTGCCTCATTGAACTTTATTAAAAGTGGGGTACCAAGTTAGCTTTCTGGATGTTGCCGAGGGCGAACACCTCATCCTTACCATCTACAGTAACCGTAATCATTTCACCGTCTACGGCTTTGATAATTCCTTGCCATTTACGGCGGTTCTGCATTGCTATACGCAAAGTTAACGCCACCTCTTCACCAACAAAACGCTCGTAATGAGCGACTGTGAATAATGGGCGCTCAAGCCCAGGTGACGATATTTCAAGGTTATAAATAACAGAAATTGGATCTTCGACATCCAATACTGCACTAACCTGATGGCTGACATCAGCACAATCGTCAACAGTGATGCCTTCTTCACTATCAATGAAGACACGCAGTGTCGATGTGCGACCACGGACAAACTCTAAGCCAACAAATTCAAAGCCTAGCGCCTCCACAGGTGCTGAAATCATCTCTGTTAATTGCTGTTCTAATGTGGACAAGCCCACCCCCAGACATAAAAAAAGGGCTATAAAAGCCCAGTTAATTCGATTGTCAAATAACAAAAAACCCCGAAATTCGGGGCTTTATGCAACTGGACCCTGTAGTGCACGGGTTCACCATATTCTTATTATACCTGCAAAGTCTAGAGAAATCGATGAGAAATTTTGGGAGCTATTAGATAACTACACTTGATTGCTACATCTGACAACAACTCTGACTACGATACTGACAAGGTATGTTGAATAAGAAATGGTTGCGGGAGCCGGATTTGAACCGACGACCTTCGGGTTATGAGCCCGACGAGCTACCAAGCTGCTCCATCCCGCGTTCGAAAACGTGACATATTCTACACTGATAACTCGTAAACTACAAGCTATCAAAATAATGGTGCCGAGGACGGGACTTGAACCCGTACGCCCGTTTTGTAGGCACTACCACCTCAAGGTAGCGTGTATACCAATTTCACCACCTCGGCACTGAGGCGAGGTTATCAATTTAAAATCAATAACCTCAAATTTTTAACTTCTTGCTCATTTCTGAGCTTACTACTTAATGATGACAATAACTGCCTTCATTCGGAATCTTTAACACTTAACGAGGAATATCGCTCGTTGGTGTAGCTGGTGCTGCCGGCACGTCTGTTGGTTGCTCGACTTTCGCAGGTTCACTAATGTTTTCCCACTTACTACCACTACCAGTTCCATACTTATTTGCAGTCATATTGCCAAGTATTAAACTGATGATGAAAAACACAGCAGCCAAGATTCCAGTCATACGAGTCATGAAGTTACCTGAACCCGATGAGCCAAACAGTGTTGCAGAAGCACCCGCACCGAATGATGCACCCATGTCAGCACCTTTACCTTGCTGTAACATAATCAGAGCAATAAGCCCGATAGCTGCTAGCAGGAAAATAATTAAAAGAGCTATGTACATTTGAGTTACCTATTCAGTTACGGTGCATAGCCTAATGCTATGACCTTTATCACTGCACACCCGCCCAATTCCCCGCAAAAGGACACTCTTACAGGATTGAGCAGGTGCGAATACTACCCAAAGCTGAGCCGACAAGCAAGTCTATTTTAAACTCTATCGATTATTTGCGGAAAAAAACAACAAATTTTCGAAATATTGCTCAGCTTTATTTATTACAATCAACCTGCGGCTTTAACTGCATCCGCAATACGATTCGCCATTGCAGTTACATCCGCTTCATTTTCGCCTTCAACCATGACACGAATTAACGGCTCTGTACCCGATTTTCTGAGTAACACGCGGCCTTTACCTGCCAGTTGCTTTTCAACTTCTTCATTAGCAGCAATAACCCCCTCATTTTGTAGAGGGTCGTGTGTGCCTTTGAACCGAACATTAACCAGCACTTGAGGTAATAATTTCATACCACTACATAAGTCATGCAAACTCATATGGTTACGTACCATAGCGCTCAAAACTTGTAGGCCAGCAACAATACCGTCACCCGTGGTGGTTTTATCCAGTAAAATTACATGGCCTGAGTTTTCCGCGCCCATGCGCCAGCCTTTTTCCTGTAATTTTTCGAGCACATAGCGGTCACCCACTTTAGCTCGTTCAAATGGAATGCCTAACTGTTTCAGGGCTATTTCTAAGCCCATATTGCTCATTAATGTACCGATTACCCCGCCTTTTAATTGACCTTGGCGTAGAGCTTCTCTAGCGACAATAAATAAGATTTGGTCGCCATCCACTTTTTCGCCCATATGGTCAACCATGATAATACGGTCACCATCACCATCAAACGCTAGGCCGACGTCTGCTTTTTCTTCTAATACTTTTTGTTGTAGTTGTCGAACATCAGTAGCGCCGCATTCTTCATTGATGTTGATCCCATTCGGGTCACAACCAATAGTAATGACTTCCGCACCTAACTCACGAAATACATTGGGGGCAATGTGATAAGTCGCACCATTAGCACAGTCAATAACGATTTTTAGGCTGGATAAGCTTTGCTCATTTGGGAACGTCCCTTTACAGAACTCAATATAACGCCCAGCAGCGTCTACAATCCGATTAGCGCGACCCAATTCTGCTGATTCGACACAAGTGATCGGTTTTTCCATTTCAGCTTCAATGGCTTCTTCGACTTCATCAGGTAACTTAGTCCCATCAATTGAAAAGAATTTGATGCCATTATCATAATAAGGGTTATGGGAAGCGGAAATAACGATCCCCGCTTCAGCGCGGAAAGTACGTGTTAAATAAGCCACCGCTGGCGTCGGCATTGGCCCTGTAAAAGATGCTGATAGCCCAGCGGCCGCTAGCCCAGCTTCTAGAGAAGACTCCAGCATATAACCAGAAATACGCGTATCCTTACCGATAATAATTTTACGTGAGCCATGACGCGCAAGGACTTTCCCTGCTGCCCAACCTAATTTTAAAACGAAGTCAGGAGTAATTGGGCTATCACCCACTTTGCCACGGATACCATCGGTACCAAAATATTTACGCTCACTCATACGCTTACTTTTCCTTTTCTGACAGAGTCATCTGTACCACTTGCATCGCTTGCACTGTTTCTTTGACATCATGAACTCGAATGATGTGCGCTCCTTGCATTGCAGCAATAACTGCGCAAGTAAGGCTGCCTGCGAGACGCTCTTGAGGTGGAACATTCAATAATTGCCCAATCATAGATTTACGTGACATACCTGCCAATAGCGGTAGTCCGAAATTATGAAATTGTTCTAAGTTTGCCAATAATTGATAATTATGCGACAAGTTTTTACCAAACCCAAAGCCTGGATCAAGGATAATTTGCTGCCTATCGATTCCAGCATTCACACAACGTGCAATTTCGGCCTCTAGATAGTCTTTAACTTCGCGCACAACATTCTCATAATTTGGGGCGGCTTGCATTGTTCGTGGCTGGCCTTGCATGTGCATAATACACACAGGTAACCCAGTTTGAGCAGCAACATCTAATGCTTCCGGCTCATGAAGTGAGCGAATATCATTAATCATATGCATCCCTGCCTTTGCCGCTTCAGACATCACTTGCGCTTTCGAAGTGTCAACAGAAATCCACACATCAAAACGTTGGGCAATAGCCTCTACTACAGGGATCACCCTATCAAGTTCTTCGCTAACAGAAACTTCAGCTGCCCCAGGACGAGTTGACTCACCACCAATATCGATAATGGTTGCCCCTTCTTGCACCATCCTAGCTACATGCTCTAATGCATCATGATAACGATTATGAGTGCCACCATCTGAGAACGAATCAGGAGTAACATTCAGAATCCCCATCACTTGCGGTGTGGATAAATCAAGGACACTGCCTCTCGCTTTGATTTGCATTGTTATTTTCCTTAACGAAAAAAACCCCAGCGAACTGGGGCTCTCGATTACCTTACTTTTCCGATAACTTATTGTGGCTTGTTATCGTTATTGTCTGATGGGTTTGATTCATCAGTATTGTTGCTTGGCTCTTCAGCATTATTTTTTGGTTCTTCAGTTTGAGGTTTATCAGCAACTTTATCGCTATTTGACGCACCTTTGCCAAATGTTCCAGTCACGTTACTGACTTTTTTGTCCTCATCCCAACCTGCTGGTTCACGTACTGGACGACGATTCATTAAATCATCAATCATTGGCATATCGATAGTTTCGTATTTCAACAATGCGTCTTTCGTTGCATGCAGAATATCAATATTGTCTTCCAGTGTTTTATAAGCCAATTGGTAGCAGTGGTCTAAGATTTTCTTAATTTCTTCATCAACAATACGCGCTGTTTCATCAGAAATACCTGAACCATTACCCGCAGAACGACCTAAAAATGCAGGGCCTTCTTCTTTTGAGTATTGCATTGGACCTAAACGGTCTGAGAAGCCCCACTGAGTCACCATGTTACGCGCTGTATTCGTTGCAAACTGAATATCAGAAGAGGCACCCGTGGTGACTTTATCTCGCCCGTAAATCAGTTCTTCTGCGATACGACCCGCATATGCTGTCGCAATCATCCCTTCCAGTTTTAAGCGGCTACGGCTAACTTCATCACCTTCTGGTAAGAAGAATGCCACACCCAGCGCTTGACCACGTGGAACGATTGTGACTTTGTGAACAGGGTCATGCTCTGGCATTAAATGACCGATAATCATATGGCCACCTTCATGGTAAGCCGTTGATTCTTTTTGTTCTTCAGTCATCATCAGAGAACGACGCTCAGCACCCATCCAAATTTTATCACGAGCTTTTTCAAATTCGACCATAGAAACGACACGCATATTTGCGCGAGCTGCGAACAATGCCGCCTCGTTCACTAGGTTGGCTAATTCTGCTCCAGAAAAACCAGGGGTTGCACGAGCAAGGATGAAAGTATCAACACTTGGGTCGATAGGAACACGACGCATATGCACTCTCAGAATTTGCTCACGGCCACGAACATCTGGCAAGCCAACAACAACCTGACGGTCAAAACGACCTGGACGTAATAATGCTGGGTCAAGTACGTCTGCACGGTTAGTTGCGGCAATAACAATAATACCTTCGTTACCTTCGAAACCATCCATTTCAACTAGCATCTGGTTCAGGGTTTGTTCACGTTCATCGTGACCACCACCTAAACCTGCACCACGTTGGCGACCGACAGCATCGATTTCATCAATAAAGATGATACAAGGCGCAGCTTTTTTCGCTTGTTCGAACATATCACGAACACGAGAAGCACCAACCCCCACAAACATTTCCACGAAGTCTGAACCGGAAATAGTAAAGAATGGGACTTTTGCTTCACCCGCAATAGCCTTTGCAAGTAGTGTTTTACCTGTACCAGGAGGCCCTACCATCAGGACGCCTTTAGGAATTTTACCGCCAAGTTTCTGGAAACGAGCAGGTTCACGTAAAAACTCTACGATTTCACCGACTTCTTCTTTCGCTTCATCACACCCTGCAACGTCTGCAAATGTTGTTTTTATCTGATCTTCCGTCAACATGCGGGCTTTACTTTTGCCGAATGACATTGCCCCCTTGCCGCCGCCACCTTGCATCTGGCGCATAAAGAAAATCCAGACACCAATCAACAGAAGCATTGGGAACCAGGAAATGAAAATAGATGTCAGTAAGCTAGGTTCTTCTGGTGGTTCACCAACGACAGTCACATGCTTATTCAGCATGGTGTCTAACAGCTTCTCATCCTGCATAGGAAGATAAGTTGTATAGCGGCTATTATCAGCCTTTCTGACGTTCAGTTCACGACCTGTGATACGAACTTCACGTACCTGATCCTGGGCTAACTCATTGATAAACGTAGAATAATCAACTCTGCGACTATTCGAATCGCTTGGGCCAAAACTCTGGAACAAGGACATCAGAACAACTGCGATGACTAACCAGAGAATCAGGTTTTTCGCCATGTCACTCAAGGGATTAACCTCATATTACAACTGTGTTAACAAATAACGCTCAGGGTACTATAGTTTTAGCCCTGTCGCTACAATGTATACTTCACGTGACCGTGCCCGCGAAGATTCAGGTTTACGAACTTTTACTTTCGTAAACAGGGAGCGGATATCCCTAAGGTAATCGTCAAAGCCTTCTCCCTGAAACACTTTAACAATGAAACTCCCCCCAGGCGCCAATACAGCACGGCACATATCCAATGCTAATTCAACCAGATACATAGAGCGAGGAATATCGACCGCAGGTGTCCCACTCATATTTGGGGCCATATCTGACATGACCACCTGTACTTTTTTGTCGCCTACTCGTTCTAGCAAAGCGGCGAGCACTGCCTCGTCACGAAAATCCCCTTGAAGGAAATCAACGCCAACGATTGGGTCCATCGGTAATAAGTCACAAGCAATAACACGCCCATTATGACCTATTTGGCTGACAACATATTGTGACCAACCACCAGGGGCTGCTCCTAAATCAACAACGGTCATACCTGGTTTAAATATTTTATCACCTTGCTGGATTTCCTCCAGTTTAAACCATGCACGTGAGCGTAGCCCTTTTTTTTGTGCTTGCTGAACATATTTATCACTAAAATGTTCTTGCAACCAGCGACTTGAGCTTGCCGAACGTTTTTTATTGGCCATTGTGTCTTCCAACTATACTAAAAGATCTACACCTATGTTGCTGCTTCTTTACCATCGAACAGATATAATTGATGGTGATAGATATCAGATGGCGGTAGAATAAGCCATTTTCAATACTAACCAAGCAAAAAATCGATGAATCTTAATAAAAAACAAATTCAGCACCTAAAAAGTCTCGCTCATCACTTAAACCCTGTCGTTATGATTGGCAACAACGGTTTAACCGAAGGTGTCTTAGCTGAGATTGAACTCTCACTAGCGCATCATGAGCTTATCAAAGTCAAAATCGCAGGCGAAGACCGTGATACTAAAAATTTGATCGCTGATGCGATTGTTCGCGAAACTGGTGCAGTAAATGTACAAATCATTGGTAAAATTCTTGTTATTTACCGCCCTTCGGCGGATCGCAAAATCATTTTACCTAAATAATAACCCATCATTTATATAAAAATGCCATTGAAAGCATGTTTTATATGTTGAAAAAGGCCGCCTGCGGCCTTTTTCTTTAAATCCGGGGAAATAATATAACCAATTCAGTAAAATAGGAATCAGATATACTCAACTTTAAGAATTTCGAACTCTACATCCCCACCTGGGGTTTTGATTGAGACGACATCGTCAACCTCTTTGCCGACTAAACCGCGTGCTATTGGTGAATTGACTGAAATCAGATTAACTTTAATATCAGCCTCATCATCACCAACAATACGATACGTTAGCTCTTCGTCGGTATCAACATTTAATACTGTCACTGTTGCGCCAAAGATCACTCGACCGTTATTAACCATTTTGGTTACATCAATCACTTGTGCGTGAGAAAGTTTACCTTCGATTTCTTGGATACGGCCTTCACAGAAGCCCTGCTGCTCACGAGCCGCATGATATTCTGCATTTTCTTTTAAATCACCGTGCTCCCGCGCATCAGCAATTGCGGCGATAATTTCTGGGCGGCGAACAGATTTCAGGAACTCCAGTTCCTCTCTTAGTTTGTCCGCACCAAGTACTGTCATCGGGATCTGTTTCATTAATAAATACCTCGGTTCAATCCTATCTAAAAATAAGTATCTTCCTGATTTTGTAACAACAGCACACCGAACACCTCTGTATAACAGGGGGGGTGTTCTAGGTAAAAAAAACTCAATCAGACTTATGTACTCATTTATCTTATCATAATGTACGCTATTTTAACTGAGACTTAATAGCGGGTCACCGTTTACTTTATTAGGCATTACACTTTAGTATGTGCTGTATGTCCACCCTAATGCGTGAAATATATGTCATTATTAACTTTAACCAGAAAATGGATAATCACTTTAGGGATCACCCTAGCCAGTAGCCAAGCTTTGGCGATCCCAATTGATGAATACAAGCAGTATCTACCTGACGGCACTAACCTTGCTCTGGTCGCGCAAACGGTGGGAAGTAATACCCCATTAATTGATTATAACGCCCAGCAAATGGCTCTTCCAGCGAGCACCCAAAAAGTGGTGACGGCACTTGCAGCATTGTTGCAATTGGGGCCAGATTACCGTTTTGTTACCAATTTTGAAACGAGTGCAAAACTGAGCAACAATACACTGACAGGTGACTTAGTCATCCGCTTCAGTGGTGACCCAACGTTAACTCGCCAGCAAATTCGGAACATGGCAAATGCGTTAAAACAGCTAGGGATCGAAAAAATTGATGGGGATTTGATCGTCGATATTTCCGCATTTACCAGCCACGATAAAGCACCTGGCTGGGTATGGAATGATATGACCCAATGCTTCAGTGCGCCACCTGCTGCGGCTATTATCGACCGCAATTGTTTTTCTGTATCCCTATACCCTGCTGAAAAAGCAGGTGATTTTGCCTTTATCAAAACAGCTAGTTTTTATCCTGTTAACATGTTCAGTGAAGTCAAAACATTGGCAAAAGGCTCTCCCGAAGCCCGTTATTGCGAACTTGACGTCGTACCCGGTGAGTTAAATCGCTATACTTTAACAGGTTGCCTTACTCAACGTAGTGACCCCTTACCTCTCGCTTTTGCGGTGCAAAATGGAGCTAGCTACTCAGGGGCAATTGTCAAAAATGAGCTCACTACCGCAGGCATCGAATTAGTCGGTCATATAAAAAAACGGACTCAGCCAACAGCTCAATCACAAGTGTTAGTCAAAACAGAATCTAAGCCCTTACATGACTTATTGAAAGTAATGTTAAAGAAATCCGATAACATGATTGCCGACACCGTTTTTCGTACCATTGGTCGCGAATATTATGGTGTTCCAGGAACATGGCGCTCAGGGTCTGATGCCGTAAGGCAAGTTTTGAAACAAAAAGCGGGGATCGATCTTGGCAATACTGTCATGGTCGATGGCTCAGGGTTATCACGCCATAATTTAATCACCCCGGCAACGATGATGGAAGTTTTGCAGTTTGTCGCTAAAAACGATCAACAGCTCGATTTTATCTCTATGCTCCCCTTAGCAGGTCATGATGGGACATTACGCTATCGTGGTGGTTTTGATGAGGCGGGCGTTAATGGGAAAGTGTCTGCCAAAACAGGTGCATTACAGGGGGTTTATAACCTAGCCGGCTTTATTACAACAGCCAGTGGGCAACGCGTAGCATTTGTACAGTTTATTTCTGCTTATGCCGTACCACAGAGCCAACAACGCAGTCGTCGTGTACCGTTAGTGCGCTTCGAAAGCCGTTTGTATAAAGATCTGTACCAGAAAAATTGATCAATCAAAATTTGGTAATTAAAAAAGGCGCCTTTGCGCCTTTTTTATGTCTCAACGATAACTATTTCTGGTAAATGATTTCGACGCCTTCGTCGTCATCTTCATCCCAATCGTCATCCCAGTCATCATCAATATCTTCAGCGCCAGAAAGCTGTTCTTTGTGATAATCATCCCACATGAACTCGACTTTTTCTGGTTGCGGAGCATCTTCAGTGGTTGCCATATCGCGTGGCTGAGTATTCATAAATTCCATGATGTCCCAACAAAGTGCTTTTACACCTTCATGGTTAACTGCTGATATCATGTAATATTTATCTTCCCAACCCATTGCTTTAGCAATTTCTGCTGCGCGTTGTGCGGATTCTTCTTCACCTAAGATATCGATCTTATTAAAGACTAACCAGCGAGGCTTCGCAGCCAGTTTTTCACTGTATTTTTCTAGTTCACTGATGATGATCTTGGCATTTTCGACAGGATCTGATTCATCAATAGGACAGATGTCGATCAAGTGTAATAAAACACGACAACGTTCTAAGTGTTTCAGGAATTGGATCCCAAGACCTGCTCCTTCTGCAGCGCCTTCGATCAACCCAGGAATATCCGCGACCACAAAACTTTGTTCGTTATCCATACGCACCACACCTAGGCTTGGCACTAAAGTTGTGAATGGATAATCAGCTACTTTTGGCTTAGCGGCTGATACAGAACGTATAAATGTTGATTTACCTGCGTTTGGCATACCCAACATGCCTACGTCAGCTAATAGCATCAGTTCTAACAGTATTTCGCGAGTTTCGCCCTTCGTCCCCATAGTACGTTGACGTGGAGCTCGATTTACTGAAGATTTAAAACGTGTATTCCCAAGGCCATGAAAGCCGCCTTTAGCAACCATATGGCGCTGTTCATGGCGGGTCATGTCACAAAGGATTTCATTAGTGCCTAAGTCGCGTACACGCGTTCCTACAGGGACTTTAACTGTGATATCTTGACCACGCTTACCGGTACACTCACGACTTTGACCATTTTGCCCACGTTCTGCACGAAATGATTTTTCAAAGCGATAGTCGATCAGGGTGTTGAGGTTTTCATCTGCTTGCAAGTAAACATCACCACCATCACCACCATCACCTCCGTCAGGTCCCCCTTTCGGAATGTATTTTTCACGGCGGAAGCTGACACAACCATTGCCACCATCTCCTGCCACGACTAATATTTTGGCTTCATCTACAAATTTCATAATTCTCTCTCCGTTTCTGAGCCATATAACGCTGGATGGCTGTTTTACTCAGAGATGGCGTATTTTTTAATACGAGTGCACTTCATTAGAAACAAAATGCCTGAATATAAAAAGCCCCGCAAAAGTTTTTTGCAGGGCTTTAATTCTGAATTAAAGATCAGAAAACTTATTCAGCTTCGATGCTGATAAATTTACGATTGTTTGGACCTTTAACTTCAAATTTAACTTTACCATCCGCTAATGCGAATAGAGTGTGGTCACGGCCACAACCTACGTTGTTACCTGCGTGGAACTTAGTACCACGTTGACGAACGATGATGCTACCTGCTAATACAGCTTCACCACCAAAACGTTTAACACCTAAACGTTTTGCTTCTGAGTCACGACCGTTACGAGTCGAACCACCAGCCTTTTTGTGTGCCATTAATCTGCTCTCCTAAATCTTAAGCGATGACAGTGATCTTAACATCAGTGAACCACTGACGATGACCCTGTTGTTTACGGCTATGTTTACGACGACGGAACTTGACGATTTTTACTTTTTCGCCACGGCCGTGTGCAACAACTTCCGCTTTCACTTTAACGCCTTCAACGACAGGAGCGCCGATTTGGATCTCATCGCCATTAGCAACCATCAGAACTTGATCAAATTCAACAGTTTCACCTGTTGCGATGTCCAGCTTTTCTAGGCGGACAGTTTGACCTTCGCTAACTCGGTGTTGTTTACCACCACTTTGGAAAACCGCGTACATATTAACTCCGCTTTCCGCGTACCCGTTAAATATCTCAATTCCAGAGCACGCTATAAAATATTCACAATAGGGCGCGAATTCTACGCAAAAAAGCATCAGAACACAAGCCTATAATGCGGTTAGATGACAAAAAATACGACTTTTTTCTCAATAACCGTTTTTGAGCATTGATTTCACGCTTATTGCTTCAATTGTTACTTATTTAAACATTTTTTGCATCACACCTGATAATCTTATTATTAATAATGTTATGCTAATACCATAACTGTTATATCGGTCTCCCAATTTTTTATTCAGGGAATGAACCAAAAACTAATAATATGAATAAATTACGATGAATTTAGAATCTATTATTGAACTAACAACTGAAGATATGTCTGCGGTAAACGAGGCTATTCTCAGTCAATTGAATTCAGATGTTGCGCTAATTAACCAACTTGGTTATTACATTGTCAGTGGTGGTGGCAAAAGGATCCGGCCAATGATCGCTGTGCTTGCAGGGCGAGCACTCGGCTATTCTGGTCATAAGCATACCCAAGTCGCAGCCTTGATCGAGTTCATTCATACCGCAACGTTATTGCATGATGATGTTGTCGATGAATCCGATATGCGTCGTGGAAAACAAACCGCTAATGCCGTTTTTGGTAATGCGGCAAGTGTTCTTGTCGGTGATTTTATTTACACTCGATCCTTCCAGATGATGACAGATCTTGATTCAATGCGGGTGTTAAAGCTGATGTCTGAAGCGACTAATGTGATCGCCGAAGGGGAAGTATTACAGTTGATGAACTGTAACGATCCCAATATTACTGAAGAAAACTACATGCAAGTGATCTACAGTAAAACGGCGCGTTTATTTGAAGCTGCAGCTCATGCTTCTGCTATTTTAGCCAATGCGACGCCAGAGCAAGAAAAAGCCTTGCAAGATTATGGTCGTTATATTGGTACGGCATTTCAACTCATTGATGATCTTTTGGATTACGATGCAGATAATGCGCAATTAGGTAAAAATACAGGTGACGATCTTGATGAGGGTAAACCAACGCTCCCTCTTCTTCACGCCATGCAACATGGTAATGAAGAAGAATCTGCTTTGATCCGCCAAGCGATCGAGCAAGGCAATGGACGCCACTTATTAGATACCGTCCTCGCAACGATGAAACGTTGTGGCTCCCTTGAGTATACCTATGCCCGCGCACAAGAAGAGGCACAAAAAGCCATTGATATGCTAGATGTTATTGATGATTCTATCTATAAAGAAGCATTAATTGGCCTAGCGCACATTGCCATACAACGCCATTCCTAAGATTCACTCATGCGATGCGAGAAAGAGGAGTTATTTTTCCTCTTTCTCTTCTTCACCAATTTGAGCAAGAAGTGATGATAAGCCGTAACGCAAGATATGTTTGACAATTTTATTGCGTTCAGCCTCCGTCAATTGGTAATAGGCTTCTGACCAAATTTGCAGTGCATCTATTCTTTGGCTTTGGTAAGTCACCGATGGCTCACATAAACTGAGTTGCCCTTGAATTTCATCAGGTAAGCTCTCTACATAATATTCAACAGCCTTACCTTGAACGCCCCGTTTGCGACGATGCTTCCAGCCTTCTCGTCTTGCCATTAGGTTTACCCCCTGAGGCGATGTAGGGAGACCTTCTAGCCCTGCTAATTCTTTTGCAGTGAACCACAATTTTTTCATATTTTCACTTTCACGCTTATATTATGAAACCTGCTGTTGCAGCTTTACCAAATCGTCAACTGTTAAAAAATTTTAGACTCAATATAATATTATTTTTATATACTAATTATTTGCATCTTAAGTATTTGTAAACTATTTATTATTAATTAAATCGATTAGTGCTAAAGCCCCTTCACGCATAATGAATGTCAAAATAATGTCACGCTCCTCGTTAGAAAGCTGGTTATATGCCTCCTGCCAAATAAACGAATTATCATTTCGTTTGACTTGATAAGGTGCAGAAGTTTCATTCACAAACTGGCTTTCAAAAATATCGATAGGCAAAGAACTAATATGATATTCCAACGCTTTTCCTTGAATCCCCCGCCTTTTACGGCTGACCCAATTTTCTCGCCTTGCCATCGCATTTATGCCTTGAGTCGTCATGGGAAGCCCTTGCAACCCGACCAACTCCTTTGCAGTTAGCCATTCCTTGTACATGCTGACCCTCCTAGTCATGATGACAATTTATTTCTAGTTGCTGAAAACTATCTATATTTTCTTAAAAACATTAACTCATTCATTTTATTTATAACTGCAAATAATAATATACAAATAATATTTGTTATTAGTATTCTAATTTCTTTTAATAACAGATAATTAAATGATTTACTCGCTAATAATTTAACTAATTTTATTGAGTAATTTATATATATTACTAATACAAGTAACGGATAACATTAAATACGCCATTTCCACTACTAACTCGAAAGAGTTAGTTTTAATTTCAAAGTTTTATCCTAATTCACAATTATTAACACTGACTTTCTATTTAGTTTCACAAAAACCCCGACAGTTTCATAAAATGAAGTTTTTAGAAAAAACTGGAAATTATTTTGGGAAATTTCTGTTATTTTATTTCCAATAACAGGGAGTTTGTACTGAATGTATCACAGTTTCCCGTTACTCGTACCATTAACTCTACATTATTCTGAGCGAAAAAAGGACTAAAAAATGATTTTACGGAAGTCGGACTGGCATCCAGCAGACATCATCGCCGCTTTACGTAAGCGTGGAACAACTCTGGCCGCTATTTCTAGAGAGGCAGGTCTTAGCTCTTCTACGTTAGCGAATGCACTATCACGCCCTTGGCCTAAAGGGGAATGGATCATTGCCAATTTTTTAGGTATCCATCCTTCTGAAATTTGGCCTAGTCGGTATTATGACCCTATCTCGGGGAACTTATTAGAAAGGAAAGTCAGAGATAAAACACAAGTAGAAAGCTAAAAAAATAATGAATATAAAGCCATTGTTATGAGTTATTATCGGTGGCTTTATATTCTTATACTAACTGATTAATACTAATTGATTAAGTTGAGACAATTTTTATCTAAACCCAAAAACCTTATTGATGGGGCGTTATATTAAGTCATCTATATTTCTTCACTCGATTTGCAATCTCAATATTTCCCCTACAGCCCATTAACTAACAATAAGATGCCCCATATCATTAAGCAGCCAAAAACCACTTGCTTACATCATCGATTATAAATGAGTAAAACAATTAGCCCCTATACAATATTGGCTGGCGTCTATTTTGCATCCATTACTATGGGAAATAAGTACTCATAGATCTTCATTGGAGTCAGTACATGAGGTGAAGAATACCGTGGCGTGGCGTGACAAAAAATAAAAAGGTTGAGTTCTATAGACTTGAACTCAACCTTTTTTTAGTTAGAAAAAATTAATTGGCATTAGCCGTTAATAAATTTTTCGCCTAACTCAATGTCTGCTTTTAATACACTTAACATTTCTTTTAGCGCATTTTCTTCAAACGCACTTAATTTACCCACTGGTAAGTGTTTTTCGATACCATTTTTACCTAAAACAACTGGTTGTGCGAAGAAGCGTGCGTGCTCACCATCACCTTCGGTGTAAACACATTCAACAATATTGCTTTCGCCTTGTAGGCCGCGAATTAAAGATAAGCCTAAGCGTGCTGCTGCTTGGCCCATAGACAGAGTCGCTGACCCGCCACCGGCTTTAGCTTCAACAACTTCTGTACCTGCATTTTGGATACGCTTAGTCAGAGCTGCAACTTCTTCGTCAGTGAAGCTAACACCTTCAATTTGTGATAATAAAGGAAGAATTGTCACACCTGAGTGACCGCCGATTACAGGAACTTCGATGTCATTGACATTTTTGCCTTTTAATTCAGCAACAAAAGTATTAGAACGAATAATATCCAGTGTTGTCACACCGAATAAACGATTCTTGTCGTAAACACCTGCTTTTTTCAGTACTTCTGCTGCAATTGCAACTGTAGTATTCACAGGGTTAGTAATAATACCAATTAACGCTTTCGGGCAAGTTTCAGCGATTTGTTGGACCAGATTACGAACAATACCCGCGTTAATATTAAACAGGTCAGAGCGATCCATGCCTGGTTTACGCGCAACACCCGCTGAAATAAGAACAATATCTGCACCTTTTAGCGCCGGTTTTGCATCTTCACCAGCAAAACCTGTTACTTTAACATCAGTAGGGATGTGGCTTAAGTCAGCAGCAACACCTGGCGTTACTGGTGCGATGTCGTAGAGGGAGAGTTCTGAACCTGCTGGGAGCTGGTTTTTGAGAAGAAGGGCTAGAGCCTGACCGATACCACCTGCTGCACCTAGGACTGCAACTTTCATTCTGAAACTCCTTAATTTGTACTTTAAAAAGATATCACTTTATTTGTTATACACTTAACACATTACGTATAAAAAACAATTTGTTAACAGATAGAGAGAGAGTTTAACGCTAGAGAACTTGTCTACTAATTGCCAGTATTCTAAACAAATTCCTTATCTGTTAATGAGATAACGGGCACTTTTTTAACAAATAGTTTTTCTTACTATTGATTTTCGCACAATAAGTTGTTTTTACTGTTTATTATTCAAACAAAATCATTTTTATTAACAATAATTTTACAATATTTATTGCGTAAGTTCATTAGCCTATTATGCTGACGCTTAACTATGGGCAAACAAGATAAATTAATGTTTATCATTAACCTCTCCATGGCTCTTTAACTCAAGGGCACATTGAATACTGTTTATAAAATCATCATAACGCAATTTTGTTGCATAAAAATGCACTTTTACGGATAATACAACTCAGTTTAATGCCGAAGAATGGGTTAATTATGCGCACTCCGTCTAAACAAGAAGACTTGGTTAAGGCTTTTAAAGCCCTATTGAAAGAAGAGAAATTCAGCTCACAAGCTGAAATTGTCACAGCTCTCCAAGAAGAAGGCTTCGAAAACATCAATCAATCAAAAATTTCCAGAATGCTGACAAAATTTGGTGCGGTTCGCACCCGTAATGCAAAAATGGAAATGGTGTATTGCCTACCGACAGAGCCCGGTGTTCCTACTGCTACCAGCCCTCTCAAAAATTTGGTGTTGGATATTGACTATAACCCTTCAGTTGTCGTCATTAGAACTAGCCCAGGTGCCGCACAACTTATTGCACGTTTACTAGACTCTTTGGGGAAAGCGGAGGGGATTTTAGGCAGTATCGCGGGAGATGACACGATTTTCTCTACGCCTGCAAATAACTTCACAACGCAAGAACTGTATGAAGCTATCTTAGCGTTGTTTGAACAAGAATTATAATTTTATCGATATTCATTGATATGAAGAGGGAAGTCTTATTTCCCTCTGTTTTTTCTGCCCCCTAACTGCTTTGGGACTTCGCTGTGTTATTCGACATTTTCCGTAACCTCGTACATTATGGTTTCCATTTTTTGATGCCAATTCTATTTGCTTATTTATTTTGGCGAAAAAATTGGAAGATCGCAGCGTTAATCATGATAGCGACTATGGCTATCGATTTAGACCACCTATTAGCAGATCCAATTTTCGACCCTGAGCGTTGCGGTATTGGCTTTCATCCTCTTCATTCCCTTTGGGCTGCTATTGCTTATGTGGTGTTATTATTTATGCCTTCATGGAAGCTCAAGGCTGTCGCTGTAGGTTGCTTATTCCATCTTTTTACAGATTCATTAGATTGTTATATGGGCAGTCTCAAAAAAGAAATGAATGCCCCAATCACGTTGAGCTTAGCTGTCACACAATGCCCTATTTCTATGCCTTCCTTGAGTGTTAATTAAGCTTTCATTTATACCATAGATATAATTCCAAAGAACGATAGTCATCCATAGCAACAATATCTAATGTTAATGAAACAATTTATTAACAATTGAGGCCATGGAATGATCAAAAAAACACTATTAGCCGTTGCATTAAGCAGTGCAATATCAAACTTTGCTTACAGCGCCCCCCTTGAAAAACCTAATATTTTAATCATTATCGCCGACGATATGGGGTATTCCGATATCAATCCTTTTGGCGGTGAGATCCCGACACCTAATTTACAAACAATGGCAGAACAAGGTGTCAGAATGAGCCAGTATTACACCTCACCAATGTCTGCACCTGCACGCTCCATGCTACTCACTGGCGCCACCAATCAGCAAGCTGGTATCGGTGGAATGTGGTGGTACGAAAATACAGTCGGTGAACCAGGCTATGAATTACGGCTAACTGATCGCGTTGTTACCATGGCCGAGCGTTTCCAAGATGCTGGCTATAACACACTGATGTCAGGGAAATGGCACTTAGGCTACAGTTCTGGCTCCAAGCCAACCGATAGGGGTTTTAACCAAGCTTTTGCCTTTATGGGAGGTGGCACTAGCCATTTTGATGATGCAGTTCCTCTTGGTACCGTTGAAAGTTTCCATACCTATTACACGTTAAATGGTAAGAAAACCGCTTTACCTGCGAATTTTTACTCCAGCGAAGCTTATGCACAACAACTTGAAAAATGGATCAAAGAAACACCCAGTGAACAGCCCATTTTTGCTTATTTAGCCTTCACGGCTCCCCATGACCCCCTACAAGCACCAGATGACTGGACCCAGCGTTTTGACGGTCAATATGATGAAGGCTATGGGAAAATTTACCGGCAGAGAATCAACCGATTAAAAGAAATCGGGATTATTACAGATAAAACGCCGATGCCTCACCTTGATTTAGATAAAGAATGGGAACAACTCACCCCCGAAGAAAAACGCTATGCCGCTAAAACCATGCAAGTCTACGCCGCCATGATAGCTAATATGGATGAGCAAATTGGCAATGTATTCCAGACGCTAAAAGAAACTGGGCGAGATAAAAACACCATCATTATTTTTGCCACTGATAATGGAGCTAACCCTGCTCAAGGCTTTTATTACGAGGGCGACCCTGCATTTTGGACGCAATTTGATAATAGCTACGAAAACTTAGGCCGTAAAAATTCATTTATTTCAGCAGGCCCTCATTGGGCTAATGTTAGCAATGCTCCGTATGCCAATTACCATAAAACTACTAGCGCACAGGGTGGCATTAATACCAATTTCATTATCAAAGGCCTTGGTATCCATAAAGCGGGTAGTATTGATAATACCCCTATGGCCGTTTATGACATCGCGCCAACCTTATATGAATTTGCCAATATTGACCCCAATAAAAAAATTAAAAATATCAACCCAGTCCCCATTAGAGGAGTTAGCTTTAAACAACATTTTACCCAAGATATCCCCGTTAAAACCCGCTATTCATTTGCCATGGAATTACATAATCAGGCAGCCTTGGTTGAAGGTGATTGGAAACTACGCCGCCTTGTTCCAAACTCGGCAAAAGCAGAAATGGCGCCATGGGAGTTGTTTAATTTAAAAAATGATCCGCTAGAAACGCAAAACGTTGCAACACAACATCCGAAGATCCTTGAGAAACTTCGTCAGCAATATGAACAATTTGCTAAAACTGGCATGGTGATTGAAGCCAAAGGAGAAGCCATTGATTATATTGGTTATGATGAAAAAACAGGTAACTATATTGGTATCGACCCCAAAACGCATAAACGTATTATTCCCTCAGTGAATCAATCAGGGGAATAATATGAAAATCGCCTTTTATGATAGCCTTTCTTCGTTTTCACCGCCCACAAGGGCGGTTGTCCCTTTTCATATTTTGCTTAAACCTGTTGGGGCGGGTTGTAACCTGAAATGTGATTATTGTTATTATCCAGAAGACCAATTACCTAGACCTAAACCCATGATAAAAGAGATGTTAGAACCTTTTATCCGTAATTATATTGCTTCTCAACCAACCTACAGCAAAGAAATTAATTTTGTGTGGCAAGGTGGAGAGCCCCTACTTGCTGGGTTAGATTTTTATAAAAAAGCCATTGATTTGCAGCAAAAATATGCACCAAAGCATGTGAAAATCTCTAATAGTCTACAAACCAATGGTACCTTGCTCACCCCTGCATGGTGCCGCTTTTTAAAGCAGCATAATTTTATTATTGGTGTGAGTTTAGATGGACCAAAAGAAATACATGACCGCTATCGTTTAGACAAAAAAGGCCAGCAAGGTAGTTACAACGCCGTCCTAAAGGGCATAAGGCTTCTACAAGAGTTTGATATTGAATTCAACATCTTGACGGTTGTACATGATACCGTAGCCAATCAAGCACAAACCATCTATGAGCACTTTATTCAGCTTGGTGTAAAATTTATTCAATTCCAACCATTAATGACCGAAGGTAGTGCGCTTGAGCATCAATTTACATTGACGGCTCCTAATTGGGGAAAATTTTTAACTGATATCTATTTACACTGGAAATCTCAACGCCACGTTGGCAATGTACATGTGATGAACATTGAGCACGTTTACAGCCAGTATTTTACCCATGTTAGCCAGACTTGTGTCCACTCAGAACGCTGTGGTACTAACTTGGTCATGGAAGCTCAAGGGCAAATATTTGCCTGCGACCACCAAATAAATAGTAGCCATCACATTGGGAACATCTTAGAACAAACACCTTTGAGTGAACTCGTCCTCAATTCTATAGAGCTACCTTTTGGGCAAAATAAAAGCACCCGCAGAGAATGCCAATCTTGTACGGTAAAAGCGGTTTGCCAAGGCGGATGCCCAGCGCATATCAATTCGATGGGGAAAAATAAGTTATGTGAAGGCTATTTTCAGTTTTTTAATACTGTTATGACACCGCTGAGGAAATATGAACGTAGTATGCGCGGCGTTCAACAATGGCGGCAAGAAATAGGGTTTTAACGAAGGTTAGTATTAACCAAAAGCCCCTATCTCACAAACTATGATAGGGGGCTTATTTACAGATAAATACGGTTTAAACCATTACTCATCTAATTCTATTTCGGCTTTCGCCTTTAAACCCGCAAGCAATTTGCCATGAATGCCACCAAACCCGCCATTGCTCATCACGAGAATATAGTCGCCAGGTTGAGCCGTCTCAATGACCATATTTGTCAAAACGTCAATATCAGCGCTCCAACGAGCAGGTTGCACGCATTTCTCTGCAATATCCGTTACCATCCACGGAATATTAGCAGGTTGGAATAAAAAGACTTCATCTGCACGGCCTAAGGCTGGCGCAATATCATTTTTGTTAATCCCCATTTTCATGGTGTTCGAACGAGGTTCGAGTACGGCGATAATGCGTGAAGTCCCCCCCACTTTGCTACGTAATGCTTCTAATGTTGCCAAGATAGCGGTTGGGTGATGAGCAAAATCATCATAAACACTCACACCATTCTCAACACCACGCAGCTCTAACCGCCGACGTGCATTGATAAACTTATCCAAAGCAAGGCAAGCTTCCTTGGCGGGGACGCCGACATGATGTGCAGCGGCTATCGCCATCAATGCATTTTGAATATTGTGATTGCCCACTTGTGACCAAGTGACTTCACCCACTTTCTCTTGTTGATAGTAAACCTCGAAATGGCTACCATCATGATTCAATTTTACTGCCTGCCACTCACCATGCTCACCACCAACAAGCTCCTGTTCACTCCAACAGCCCATACCAATGACTTGTTTTAAGTGATTGTCATTATCTGGTGTGAAAATTTTGCCGCTGGCTGGAACGATACGAACCAGATGGTGGAATTGCTTTTGTATCGCCTCAAGGCTTTCGAAAATATCCGCATGGTCAAATTCAAGGTTATTCAGGACTAACGTTCTTGGGCTGTAATGAACAAATTTAGAACGCTTATCAAAAAATGCACAATCATATTCATCTGCCTCAATAACAAAAAATGGGCTTTCCCCTATTTTTGCCGACACATCAAAGTTACCGGGGACACCACCAATTAGGAAACCAGGCTTATAACCACAATCTTCTAACACCCACGCTAACATACCCGCGGTAGTGGTTTTTCCATGCGTCCCTGCCACAGCGAGCACCCAGCGTTCTGGTAATACATGGTCATGTAGCCACTGAGGACCTGAAGTGTAAGGTAAGCCTCTTTCTAATACAGCTTCAACACAAGGGTTACCACGCGTCATGGCGTTACCAATAACTACCATATCCGGTACTGGGTCGAGTTGTGAAGGGTCATAACCTTGAATGAGTTCAATGCCTTGATTTTCAAGCAAAGTGCTCATTGGTGGATACACATTTGCATCAGAGCCCGTGACTTTATGGCCTAGAGAACGAGCCAATATTGCTAAGCTACCCATAAAGGTACCGCATATACCTAAAATATGTATGTGCATTCTTTTTCATCCAATTAGCATGAGGTTTGTCACTATTCTACCCATCAATAGCAGGTTTATAAATGCATTAACCTATTAATCTTTTTTTTATTTAGTTAAACTCTCTGCGCGCGAGGGTACAATACCCCGCAAAACCTTTGTCAATTTTATTCAGGACCTTCGTCATGAAAACATTAGGCGAATTCATCGTCGAAAAGCAACAAGATTTTCCTCATGCAACAGGTGAGCTGACATCATTACTATCAGCAATCAAACTGGGCGCTAAAATTATCCATCGTGATATTAACAAGGCTGGGCTGGTAGATATTCTTGGCACCAATGGTGTTTCGAATATTCAAGGCGAAGTCCAGATGAAGCTAGACCTGTATGCAAACGAAAAACTGAAAGCGGCTTTAAAAGCCCGCGGAGAAGTTGCCGGTATCGCCTCTGAAGAAGAAGACGAAATTGTCATTTTCGAAGGAGATCGTGCTGAAAACGCAAAGTATGTCGTTTTAATGGACCCATTAGATGGTTCTTCAAATATCGATGTAAACGTTTCCGTTGGGACAATTTTCTCAATTTATCACCGTATTACACCAATTGGGCAACCAGTTACTGAAGCGGATTTTCTACAGCCAGGTCATCGCCAAGTTGCTGCCGGTTATGTTGTTTACGGTTCTTCTACTATGTTGGTATACACCACTGGCGTTGGCGTCCATGCATTTACCTACGACCCTTCTTTAGGTGTTTTCTGCCTTTCTCATGAGAAAGTCATGTTCCCATCAGAAGGTAAAATGTACTCTATCAACGAAGGTAACTACATCAAGTTCCCAATGGGTGTTAAAAAGTACATTAAATACTGCCAAGAAGAAGATAAAGCGACAAACCGTCCTTATACCACCCGCTATATTGGCTCTTTAGTCGCAGACTTCCACCGTAACTTGCTTAAAGGGGGGATTTATATTTACCCAAGTACAGCAAGCCATCCAAATGGTAAACTGCGTCTTCTGTATGAGTGCAACCCTATTGCATTCTTAGCTGAACAAGCCGGCGGTAAAGCAAGCGATGGCGCTAACCGCATCCTGGATATTATCCCTAGTGAATTACACCAACGTGCTCCTTTCTTCGTAGGAACAGAGTCAATGGTGGAGAAAGCAGAATCATTCATGCGTGAGTTCCCTGACACCGAATAATTCATATAACTAGCTAATAGGCGGGGCTTCCCGCCTTTTTTGCCCCTTTTTTTCTCCAACTAGTGAGTTTTCCCCCCTTTTACGGCTATAATGTCCCCACGTTATCTACCCTGAGATTTAACTTGCATGGAAATAAGTCATTAATACCGTTTCCACCAGCAGCTTAAAAGTCAGTAGGTAAATTCATTATTCACACAAAGGATACACTTAAATGGGCCTGAACAATGTACCGGCAGGTAAAGATCTGCCAGAAGATATCTACGTTATCATCGAAATTCCAGCTAACGCAGACCCTATCAAATATGAAGTTGATAAAGAATCTGGCGCGCTGTTTGTAGACCGTTTTATGTCAACAGCAATGTTCTATCCATGCAACTACGGTTACATCAACAATACTCTGTCTTTAGATGGCGACCCAGTTGATGTGTTAGTCCCTACTCCATACCCATTACAGCCGGGTTCAGTTATTCGTTGTCGCCCAGTTGGGGTTTTAAAAATGACTGACGAATCAGGTGAAGACGCTAAATTAGTTGCTGTTCCACACACTAAATTAAGCAAAGAATACGACCACATTAAAGATGTGAACGATATCCCTGAACTACTGAAAGCACAAATTACCCATTTCTTTGAACACTACAAAGATTTAGAAAAAGGTAAATGGGTTAAAGTTGACGGTTGGGATAACGTAGAAGCCGCTAAAGCAGAAATTATTTCTTCTTTCGAACGCGCTGCAAAAAAATAATTTTCCCTTAAGGGTCATTGTTAAAAGCTCTGGTAAATACCAGAGCTTTTTTATTTTATTAACAAACTACAAAGCCTAAATGGCTAAACGTTTATTCTTCTTCATTACGTTTAAGCCAGTCACCACTTTTTATGCGGCGCAGACCATCAACAGAATGTTTATATAGATAAATCCAAGCATTGCCATATGGCGTCGAAATTAGCTCCCTCGCATAATCTTGGGAGTTTTTCTTTAGCTCATCTAGCTCTGTTAAGATAGATGGGTTAATGCGATATACCTCGCACTCTATCACCCCATCCCCCTTAACCACCGCAGGATAAAACCCAAGATCATACAGTTCATAGCCTTCTAGCTTATGCTCCCCTAACAGTTGAGCATAAGTCATCCAGTGATGATTACCTTGCTTTTGCCTTAAGCTGCCATAAACAATTACACGCATAATCTAAAACTCAAATTGGTAAAGGAGATCCAAGGCCTGGTTAACACCAGACACCGCTTCTAAATACAGTTTTGGCATCAATCGATAACGTAACGTTAACGTCGCCAATGAGTCAAAGATACCAACACCATACTTCACTTGTAAATCATTAGTGATCTTACCACTCACCACAACTTGGGAGCTATCCCCCACACCTTGGGTATCAACAGCCAAATCAGATACCCCAAATGTTTCACCAATCTTGCCAACTAATTGCCCACTTTGTGCAACACCAAGGCCAATAAGCATTGATGTCATTTGTGAACCATTTGCATCACCACTATCTAACCCTTCCCCTCTTAACAGATAAGAGAGTGCTTCTTGTTGCGTTTTGGCAGGTTCAGAGAATATTTCTACCTTCGGCTTATCTGCAAGCCCTGTTACCTTAACACCCGCAATAACATCATCAGCGGTGTTATCTGGGTTACGGATAGCTTCTAAATTTAAGAATGGCTGATCGGCAGGGCCAGAGAACTGTATTTGGCCTTTGCGGACGATTAAGTCTTGCCCATAAGCGCGGAAACGCCCTGCAGGAATATCAACTTGACCATTCAAACTGAGGCCATGCTTATTTTGAATAACTTTCAACAAGCCAGTCAAACGAGCTTTCAAACCAAACGCATCTAACCGAACATCATTACCAATTTTAATATCTAGATTGGTTTGAATTGGGATTGATGGCGCTTTTTCTTCTATTGGTTTTAAATCACTATCTAGCATAACCACATCAGATGATGCGCTAACCGCAGATTCAGGTAATTCCTGAACAGTAATTCTTGCCCAAGGGATTGTCACAGAACCATTCAAGGTTAATAAGGATGGCGATGCATCAAACACAATATCCGGCTGTACATCAATCTTAATCATTGGTGGCAGAGAAACCCGTAAGTTATTACCACGCGCCATTATTTTAGCTCGCCACGCATCAATGTTACGCCAATCAGCATCACCATCGATATTCAAATAACCTTCCGGTGTATTGATTTGCCCATTCATCACAGAGCTAGTGCCATTAAAATTAATACCTAAATGACCACTTTTAATATCAAATGGGATCATCGCTGAGCGAACTTCTAAGCTAGAAAGCGATAAATTACCATTTAATAATGGGTTATTTGCTGAGCCCCCTAGCCGTAAATTGGCACTCAAGCGGCCATTAGCCACTTCTTTTTGACCAAGCAGCGGTTTAATTAAATCTAAAGTAATCGAATTGATTTCTACATTACCCGCTAACAGACGGCGTTTTTCAATATCTGAAATTTGAATATTGCCGCGCATCTGGCCGTTATTCTGCAAACCAAACAACCAATTAACGTCTGCCTTACCATTTTTGAGCCCTGCACTTAACGTTAAGGTATCAAATGCGATAGGTAAGCGCGTCCCTTCAACAAACTGTGTTGCTTTAACGTCATTGCCACGTAAATCTAACTTCACTTGCGGCATACTGCCATCGTCTTTCCAAATAGCGTTTGCTTTGCCACTAAAGACACCACTAACACGTGTATCTTTAGGCATAAACGGTTTAATCATTGCTAAGTCAAAGCGTTCTAATACAATGTCAGCACTGCCGCTTTTACCTGCTTTAATTGGTTTTGGCACACATAAACGCGCATCTGGATTTACCCAGCAATGACGACCAATTGTCACTTCTTGCGTTTGATTAGCGTAATTAAGTGACATGGCTTGATTCAAGCGCCACTCACCGACAACAGTATCAAATAACGTATTGGTCAGGTTACCTTTCCACACTTCTGTTTGGCGGTCAAAGCTCCCTGCGAGTGATAACTGCCCTGAGACAGGTTCACCTTTAACATTCAGCTTCAGTGTATGCTGCTTTTCACTACCTTTCGCGTCAAGATTCAGGTTACTAATGACCAGATCACCTTGCTTTAATTGGCGTAAGACAACGGATAAATCGCCTTTTATCTGCTCACCAGTAGCAACATTACCCTTAATAACCACGTTATCAATAGCGAGATCATTTTGCCATTTCACACCGCGAGCGGTTAAGTCAATTAACGCTTCTGGCGTTTGCAAATTACCCCGTAATTTCACATCACCAACAATCACCCCCCCTAAACCGGGTAGTAGACCATTGAGCCCAGGTGCGTTAATTTTTGCATCAAGATTCCATTTATCAGCAAGCGTCCCTTTTACATCAATATTATTTTTGCCTAGTGCTAAATTAAAATTAGGGATGTCCCACTGACCGGCTGCATTGCCTTTTGCCTGCCCACGCGCTTTCAGTAAGTTATTTTTTACATTACCATCCAGCATAATTTCAGGGACTTGCAATTGCCAGCTCCCACCGTATAGGCTACCGCGCGTAACAATTTTACCATCGACCTTCGCTGGCCACTCGGGATATTGTTTAGCGGTATTGATACCTGACAAGGTTAGCACCGCATTCCAACTGATTGCTTTACTCCAGTCAGCCACCCCTGTGATGTCCGCATTCCCTTGTAAAGCGGATAAGCGTAAACGCGTAAGGTTAATTTGCTCTTCATTACCTTTGGCGTCTAAGAGTAAGGTTGATGGAGGAAGATCTTGCCCAGTAATAGCAGAACGCAAAGACATATCATAAGCGGATGGGCGGCCATTTAAACGTAGGCGTGTGCCATCTAACTGGTACTGTGCATCACCGACTAAAGGCCATGTCAGCTTATCGCTTTTTAGTGTTAATAAAATTGGCAAATCCGCTTGTGATAAGTCAGTTTCTGCATCTAACGTCGCATTAATTGGGCCTTGCAGATTCAATGCCAATTGTAGTTCATCAATTAAGCCGCCCTTTAAAGACAAATCTATTTTTTGCCCATCTAAATCCTCTAAACGGCTCTCTCCCAATATTGATAAAGATACTGGCCACTTATCTTTCAACATTGCTGTTCCAGATAAAGCCACATTACCTTGTGGCGCATCAACTTTTAACTGTTTAACCAGTACCTGCTGCCCCTCATTAGACAAGCTAAGATGTAATTGGTTAATCTTAACGTCAGCCCCACCAGTTAATTGAAAGTTCGATGCATTAATCCCCTCAACATTTAAATTAACAGGTAAAATTATTTCAGGTAATTCAGCCAGTAGCGGTTTTGAGAACAATTCTTTTAGTTCATCTGCTAACGATTTTTGCTCGTTAATCGGTACAGGGTCGGGTTGTTTGTCTTCCGTCGCCTGATCTTGTTGCGTTTCAGGTAAATGAATTGCCAAGTCAATAATATCTGTCGGAATAATTGTGATAGCTTTATCTTCCCACGTTACCCCTGTGGTAAATTTAGCTAAATCAATATCCATACCATCAACATTGACGTGAGTTGAAACTAACGAAAGCTGGTTTAAACGAATGGTTAGCGGTGCTTTGAGTTCAGTTAGTGGCTCTGAAGCAGGTGCTTCTTCTGATGGCGGTAACTGCGCCGTATCAACATTTACCATTACATTATCAGTGCTAAGGTTATCAATACATAATTCACGGCTTTTCAGGCAGCCTAGGCGTAATGCTAAATGTAATTCCCCTGCATTAACATCAATGCCTGGCATTTGATACTTCACGCCAGTCAACGTTAAATTACTGATATCACCATCTATTTTATCAATCGTTAATTCAGGAACAAAGCGAGTCGCTGAATTTAAAGCAAAATGAAGACCGGATTGGGTGCCAATTACCCAACTTAATGCCGCAATAATAAGAACTAGAATTAATAAAATGGAAAGACTTATCCATTTTAGCCATTTCAACCACCTCATAATTCAGTCCCCAAACCGATATAAAATTGTATTTTGTCGTTATTTGAATCACCGATTGGTGTTGCAAGGTCAAATTTAATCGGTCCTACTGGAGAAACCCAGCGAACACCTATACCTGCGCCAGTTTTAAAATCACTCTTTTTAATATCATTTACTGCTTCGCCGCTATCAATAAAAGTGGCGCCCCACCAATTACCCGTGAAATTATATTGGTATTCAACAGAGCCAACAGCCAGCTTAGATGCCCCTGTCAGTTTACCTTTACTGTCTTCTGGGGAGATTTTTTGATATCCATATCCACGTACACTACCATCACCACCAGCGAAGAAACGCAAGTCTGGCGGGACTTTGTCAAAATCATTGGTTTCAATCCAACCTATATTACCTCGCACCACAAAACGGTGCCCCTCCCATGGGGTTCTTATCCATACATTTTTAGCTTGCAATACAGCAAAGTCGATATCTGAACCCCAAATTTTATTCGAATAATCAATTGAATAACGTTGGCTATCCCCCCAACTTGGCATCACACCACCACGTTGACGAATGCGACTAACATAAGCCCCTGGATACAATAGCATTGTCGTATTAGTGACATCAGCTTGGGTAAAGTTACTCAGCATCCAACGCATATTCACGCCATATTGCCAACCGGAAGAGTAGTCCCAGTTACGAGATACGTTTAAAGTCGTAGTATTTGATTGTGTATCATTTAAATCGGTGCGTTTAAAACCGCCTTGAACGGCATAGTATTGCTCTAAAGGATTGGCTTTTAATGGAATTTTATAACTAGCGTCAATCAATTGCTCTGGTTGAGAAAGGCTGATACTTGATGTAAAACTTTGCCCCCTTGAATTGACCCAAGGTTTATTCCATGTCGCTTTAACGCGCGGGCCGACATCAGTTGCATAACCGCCACCAAGTTCAATAAAGTTTTTGGCGCGGGGGACCATCACACCCTCCATAGGTAACACATCGGAATCCGCCTCACGCGCTTTTGCGATGTCCGGAGTGACAATCGCAGAAGAGAACCAGCCAGTTTCTGCTAACCGACGGTTAAACTCAGCGAGTTGTTCGGAGGTGTAATATTCCCCTTTTTTAAACGGAGCGAGATTATTCAAATAATCTTCACGAATTTGCGACCCTTGATAAGAAATGGCGCCAAAGCGATAACGCTCCCCACTATTAAAATCAAAATCCCAATAAGCAGCATGGTGGTCAAGAGAAATACCTAATTGGCTTTTCTCCATCATTGCATCAAAATAACCTTTACGAATAGCTAGGCTGCTAAAACGACCTTTGAAATCTTCATATTCACCATCATTTTGGATAATACCCAGTTTTGGTGTGTATTTTTTAACCATCTTTTCATAGTCAGGGTCGGTTTTTGCACCACCTTGTAATTCAACTGTCACCCCTCTCAATAAAATGGGTTCTCCAGGAGTTACTTTAGCAGTCAATACAGAACGAGCAGGCGGGATTTTTTCTTCATAACTAAACTCAACGGAAGGTTGATAATAACCTAAAGGCTTTAAACCTTCTTGAATTGCTTTCTCAACACGGGCTCGAAAACGACCATTGGGTACAACTTCATCTTGAGATATATTAGAAAGTTGTACTCGCACGTTTTGATTAAGTTGGCCTTCAAGCCCTTCAATATTAAGGCGAAGGTTCGCTGCGTGTGCCACTGGTAGTGCCGCAGTTAGGCAGAGAAAACAAGCTAGTGGGTATTTCGACACGCCTACTCCTAAGGTGGTTATTCGATTGACTAAATACTTCATATCAATTTATTTTGAGTAAAATTAGCCGGATACACAAGTTTTTATCCCTATTTTTAGTTTTTTTGTGCGGTCAATATACATAGGAATCATTATGCCATTTAATAAATTTCACTCTGCAAATATTGCACAACCTCTGCCCGGCAGAGCAACCGCTATAACTTACTCACCATATCATGCGGTTAACCATCATTCGATTGAGATTATTCCTAAGAATATGGAAATCGCTTATTTTGCTATGGGGTGCTTCTGGGGTGTAGAGCGTCTATTTTGGCAGCAATCTGGCGTTTATTCCACTTCAGCAGGATATTGTGGTGGGTTAACACCAAACCCAACCTATGAGGAAGTGTGTTCAGGGTTAACAGGGCATGCGGAAGCCGTCCGGGTCGTTTTTGACCCACAAACGATCGATTACACCCAATTATTAACCTTATTTTGGGAAAATCACGACCC
>NZ_JBIXLP010000070.1:0-89851 GCF_053543535.1 Providencia sp. AGC89 | reverse complement strand
CCGAGGTTAGATTTAGAAAATCAATGAAGATTAGCTTGAAAATTTAATTCTCTAAATAGTTCGAGTTGTGGCTAGGCGGCAAATGAGCGACTCCCTAGGAGCATACACAAGTATGTGACTAGGGGTCGCGAGTGTAGCCAACACCGCCGAGGTTAGATTTAGAAAATCAATGAAGATTAGCTTGAAAATTTAATTCTCTAAATAGTTCGAGTTGTGGCTAGGCGGCAAATGAGCGACTCCCTAGGAGCATACACAAGTATGTGACTAGGGGTCGCGAGTGTAGCCAACACCGCCACAGCTCGAAATATGACGAGAATTAGGCTGGGTTATCGATATCGATAAACTCTGCGTCTAACCCATGGTGATCAACTAGCCACTTAGTCAGCGCTTTAATCCCGTAACGCTCTGTCGCATGATGCCCTGCACTGTAGAAATGGATACCCATTTCTCTTGCTATATGGATTGTTTGCTCTGAAACTTCACCTGTCACAAATGCATCTACGCCAAACTCGGCGGCTTGTAAGATAAAGCCTTGTCCGCCCCCTGTGCACCATGCAATTTGGCGAATTTCATCTTTAGCATTGTCACCACAATGCAACACTTTGCGACCAAGGCGGGACTCTAAGCGCTGGGTTAATTCCTGTGGTGTAATCGGTTGATCAAAGAAACCGAATGGCATTAATGGATCAATTTGGCCATTTACTTGCACACCCATGATATACGCAAGCTGAGTATTATTACCTAATTGATGATGAGCATCTAAAGGAAGATGGTAACCATAAAGGTTAATATCATTCGCTAATAATGTTTTTAAGCGATTTTTTTTCATACCTTTAATAATTGCGGGCTCATTTTTCCAAAAATAGCCATGGTGAACAATCACAGCATCTGCTTTCTTTTCAACTGCCACGTCCAGTAGTGCTTGGCAGGCTGTTACACCGGTGATGATTTTATGCACATGAGGGCGCCCCTCAACCTGCAATCCATTTGGTGCAAAATCTTGGAATTCACTAATTTTCAGCTCATCATTAATGATTTCTTCTAATCTTAAATTATGCATTATGTGGTCCTTTTTACTACACCGCTATAGGGTCAACCCCATCATTTTGAATGTAATTTACTGATAATCAATAAGCATAAACGGAAACATGCTTTTTTTCTGTGTTATTTGCTGTAAATAAGGATGCTAACCAAAAAGAAAGGTAATAAAGAAAGGCAATAAGGAAAAGAAAAACAGGATGAGGGATAAAAAAAACAATATCCCCACAATAGGTCATTGCAGGGATATGGCATTACCACTTAAAAGCAAAGCAATTATTAATGATGGCTTTCAAACGTGGCTTCTGAACGCTCTAACCAAACGGGCTTATCGCTGGTTTTAGCCCATACTTTGTGTAAATGGCTATAAAATTTTGCTCGTTGCGGATGAAAAACCATAACCGGAAACGCAATAATGCCAGCTGTAACAGCAGCAGTGCGGCGTGCAAGTACCTGATTACGGGAATATTCGCGATATGTGGACATCGGTATCCTCCTTCAGTTGCCACTCTATTTGTCGATTCCAGAATTGCTCTAAAACCCCAAATAATGACTGTTTAGAAGAGCGACTAAAACCGAACAGATAATATAAAAATTAACTGTCAATATCATAGCGCAAACTGTGTAATAAAACTACTCATCTGACCACTATAAATTAAAATTTACATAATAAAATGATAAATTCCGTTGTTTTATTACATTATTTAACCTGGTTGCGTCAAAAACAAACAAACCAGCAACATTTACATAACAATTATTCACTTTAACTCGCCATCCCTGTTTTATTTTATTCCCTCGTATAAAAATACATTTTTATACTTTTTTTACACCGAAGGTCTATTTTTTATCAGCTTCTTTACAACGGAAGTTTTAGCCTTATTGCATGGAAATAATAAGGAGAAAATACTGTGTCATTACTTTCCATTATTGGGGCAGTTCTCGTTGTGTTACTGCTGGTTTATCTGGTCTATGCCCTGCTAAGCGCGGAGGATTTTTAATATGACCACTACCACAATTTTAATTATCGGTAGCTTTTTACTCGTGCTGTTTATTTTGGCAAAACCATTAGGCAATGGTATTGCTCGGTTAATTGATAGCGATATACCGAGTACGCTAATAAAAAGCGAAGCCCTTCTTTGGCGCTTAGGCGGCGTAAAAAAGCCAGGGCGAGAAATGGCGGAAATGACTTGGCTACAATATGCCTTATCGATTTTACTGTTCAATATTTTAGGCTTTATATTGCTGTTTTCTATATTAATATTCCAAGGTCATTTGCCCCTTAACCCACAACAATTTCCGGGAATGAGTTGGGATTTAGCCTTTAACACCGCAATTAGCTTTGTCACAAATACTAATTGGCAATCCTATAGCGGTGAAAACACATTAAGTTATCTAAGCCAGATGTCTGGGTTAACAGTACAAAATTTCCTTTCCGCTGCAACAGGGATTGCCGTTGTTTTCGCCCTTATCCGAGCATTTTCACGCCATGGTCGTAAAACGGTTGGTAATGCATGGGTGGATATCTACCGTATTACTGTGTATCTACTTTTCCCATTAGCGATTATTTTTGCTCTATTTTTTGTTAGCCAAGGTGTTATCCAAAACTTCTCAGATTACCTATTAGTTAATAACCTAAATAATAGCAACCAGTTATTACCAATGGGGCCTGTCGCCTCTCAAGAAGCAATTAAGCTACTCGGTACTAACGGAGGCGGTTTCTTTGGAGCTAATTCTTCACACCCATTTGAAAACCCAACGGCATTAAGCAATTTCGTACAAATGTTAGCCATTTTTCTAATTCCAACAGCGTTATGTTTTGCTTTTGGGCGTGTCGTTGGCAACAACAAACAAGGTCACACTCTGCTATGGGTGATGGGGATTATTTTTGTCGTTGCTGCCATAGCGGTTATCAAAGCAGAGTATGTTGGTAATCCATTTTTAAGTGAATTCCATGCGACTACCACTGCCAATATGGAAGGAAAAGAAAGCCGCTTTGGTATCTTAGGCTCCGCATTATTCGCTGTTGTAACAACAGCTGCCTCTTGCGGTGCTGTTAATGCAATGCATGATTCCTTTACTGCGATGGGTGGCATGGTGCCGATGTGGTTAATGCAAATCGGTGAAGTGGTTTTCGGCGGTGTGGGATCTGGCTTATATGGCATGTTGCTATTTGTTTTACTCGCCGTATTCCTTGCTGGGCTAATGATTGGTCGTACTCCTGAATATCTCGGTAAAAAAATCGAGGTGCGCGAAATGAAAATGGTTGCACTGGCTATTTTAGTGACTCCCACTTTAGTACTACTGGGTACCACACTTTCATTAATGACTGAAGCTGGGCGTGCAGGGATCTTAAACCCAGGTGCTCACGGGTTTAGTGAAGTGTTATACGCTTTTTCCTCCGCAGCGAATAATAACGGTAGCGCGTTTGCTGGACTTAGCGCAAATACACCGTTTTACAACCTGCTATTGGCGGTCACCATGTTCTTAGGACGTTTTGGCGTCATTCTGCCAGTTCTCGCCATTGCAGGTTCGATGGCAAGCAAGAAACCTCAAGCGCAAAGTAATGCAACATTACCCACAACAGGTCCGTTATTTATTGGTCTGCTTGTATTCACTGTACTTCTCATTGGTGCGCTGACCTTTGTACCTGCCCTTGCGTTAGGTCCAATTGCAGAGCAACTACACATCGGTTTCGCGGGATAATGAGGGGAAGAAAATGAAAAGTAATAACATCAAATTATTTGATAATAAATTAATCAAACAATCTATCTTTGAAGCATTCAAAAAATGCACACCGCAAGCACAATGGCGAAATCCCGTGATGTTCGTGGTGTATATCGGCAGTATTATCACCACCCTTTTATGGTTAGCAATGGTAACTCATTACACTGAGGGTAACGCTTGGTTTAGTGGAATGGTGACACTATGGCTATGGTTTACACTGCTCTTTGCTAATTTTGCCGAGGCGCTAGCTGAAGGGCGAAGTAAGGCACAAGCCCAAAGTTTAAAAGGGGTAAAACAGCAAAGTAACGCAACTCGTTTGGCTTCTGCATCAATGGATGCGGCTCAAGAAATCGTGGTTTCAAGCCAGTTACGTAAAGGGGATATCGTGCTTATCCATGCTGGAGAAACAATCCCTTGCGATGGTGAAGTGCTTGAAGGTGGTGCATCTGTCGATGAAAGTGCAATTACTGGTGAGTCAGCTCCTGTGATCCGTGAATCCGGTGGTGACTTTTCCTCAGTCACCGGAGGGACTCGCGTTCTTTCTGATTGGTTAATTGTTGAATGTACCGTAAACCCCGGTGAAACATTCTTAGACCGAATGATTTCAATGGTTGAAGGCGCACAACGTTGTAAAACCCCCAATGAAATCGCTTTAACGATCCTGTTAACCGCCCTGACGATTATTTTCGTGTTGGTATGCGCCACCTTGTACCCATTCACGGTTTTTGCTGCCGATTATGCAGGCGCAGGTAGTGCGGTCTCTATTCTAGTCCTTATTGCTTTATTAATTTGTTTAATTCCAACCACTATTGGCGGGTTACTCTCTTCTATTGGTGTGGCAGGGATGAGCCGTATGTTAGGTGCAAATGTGATTGCCACCAGCGGTCGTGCAGTGGAGGCTGCGGGTGATGTCGACGTCTTATTACTCGATAAAACCGGTACTATCACCCTTGGTAACCGACAAGCATCTGAGTTTTTGCCTTTAACGGGTGTGACTGAACAGCAACTAGCAGATGCAGCTCAACTTTCTTCTTTAGCCGATGAAACCCCTGAAGGGCGTAGTATTGTCGTGTTGGCGAAACAAAAGTTTAATTTACGTGAAAGAGATATTCATGGCCTGAATGCTACCTTTGTTCCGTTCTCTGCAATGACTCGTATGAGCGGTGTCAACATTGGAGAAAGAATGATCCGCAAAGGTTCTGCGGATGCGATACGCCGCTACGTTGAAGCAAACCACAGTAAATTCCCGATAGAAGCCGACCAATTAGTTGAAAAAGTCGCTCATTTAGGGGGAACCCCTCTTGTTGTTGTGGACGACCAAACAGTACTCGGTGTTGTAGCATTAAAAGATATTGTTAAAGGGGGAATGAAAGAGCGATTTGCTCAAATGCGTAGCATGGGGATCAAAACAGTTATGATCACCGGAGATAACCACTTAACAGCCGCCGCTATTGCTGCAGAAGCCGGTGTCGATGACTTCCTCGCTGAGGCAACCCCCGAAGCCAAGCTCGCATTAATCCGCCAATATCAATCAGAAGGCCGACTAGTTGCCATGACGGGTGATGGTACCAACGATGCCCCAGCATTAGCGCAAGCGGATGTGGCTGTAGCGATGAACTCAGGGACACAAGCGGCCAAAGAAGCAGGTAACATGGTTGATTTAGACTCTAACCCAACCAAATTAATTGAGGTCGTCCATATTGGTAAACAAATGTTGATGACACGAGGCTCATTAACAACCTTTAGTATAGCCAATGATATTGCAAAATACTTTGCCATCATTCCAGCCGCTTTTGCTGTCACTTGGCCTCAACTTAATGCATTAAATATTATGCAGTTACATTCACCTGCATCTGCGATTCTCTCAGCGGTGATCTTTAACGCTTTAATTATAATTTTCTTGATCCCATTGGCGATTAAAGGGGTCAATTATCGCCCTATGAGCTCCCAATCATTGTTGCAACGTAACTTAAGCCTCTATGGTTTAGGTGGGTTAATAGTGCCATTTGTTGGGATTAAATTAATTGATATGTTTATTCGCTTATTTGGGATATAAGGAATTGATAATGAACATGATCCGCTCTTCTATTATTATGTTAATAATTCTCACTTTATTCACAGGGATCGCCTACCCATTGATGGTGACAGGGCTTGCTAATGTCTTTTTCCCTTGGCAAGCTCATGGCTCCTTACTCACTCAAGATGATCAGGTTATCGGTTCTGAACTGATTGGACAAAATATACAAAGTGAAAATTACTTTCATGGGCGGCCCTCTGCAACCGCTGAAGCCCCTTATAATACATTAGCATCTGGCGGTAGTAATTTAGCCGTTAGCAACCCATTACTATTACAAACAATGGAACAACGAAGTGCCCAACTTCGCTCAGAAAACCCAGCGGCTGACAAGAGCATCCCTGTTGATTTATTAACAGCCTCTGCCAGTGGATTAGACCCCAATATTTCTGTTGATGCGGCGTTATATCAAGCCCCGCGAATTGCTAAACACAGACAGATCCCACTAGAAGAGGTAAAATCATTAATTAATACTCATACTGAAAATAGTGTATTCGCTTTTTTAGGCGAGCCTGTTATTAATGTCTTAAAGTTAAACCTTGCTCTTGATGAATATCAGCAACAAGCCAATAGCCAAACTCACTAAGGCCTATTATGAAAAATCAGGAACCTAGTCGCCCTAATCCCGACGATTTATTGGTAAAGGCCAATGAAACAGGCCGTGGCAAATTAAAAATTTTTTTCGGCGCCTGTGCTGGCGTCGGGAAAACCTATGCCATGCTTCAAGAAGCCCAAAGACTAAGGTCACAAGGATTAGATGTGCTTATTGGTGTAGTAGAAACCCATGAACGCGAAGAAACAGCTGCGTTACTTGAAGGTCTCTCACAGTTACCACCAAAGCGTATCCAACATAGGGGACGCCGTTTAACTGCTTTTGATATTGACGCCGCAATTGCTAGGCACCCAGCCATTATTTTAATGGATGAATTAGCATTTAGTAATCCTAATGGCAGCCTACACCCTAAACGCTGGCAGGATGTCGAAGAGCTATTAAATGCTGGTATTGATGTCCTTACGACCATTAACGTTCAACATATTGAAAGTTTAAATGATATCGTCGGAAGCATTACTGGTATTCGAGTGCGTGAAACGGTTCCTGATCATATTTTTGATGCCGCAGATGAAGTCGTATTAGTTGACTTGCCTCCTGATGACTTACGGCAACGCCTAAAAGAAGGCAAAGTTTATATCTCTGGGCAAGCAGAGCGAGCAATCGAACATTTTTTCCGTAAAGGGAATCTCATCGCGCTACGTGAGCTGGCTCTACGTCGAACTGCCGATCGCGTTGATGACCAGATGCGGGAATTTCGTGATGGTAAGGGACAAGCCCCTGTCTGGCATACCCGGGATGGCCTTCTATTATGTATTGGTCATAATATGGGTAATGAAAAGTTGGTTCGCACCGCGGCTCGCCTTGCCGCAAAGTTTGGCAGTGTATGGCATGCTGTATATGTGGAAACTCCTGCGCTCCATCAATTACCCGAGGCTCGGCGCAGAGCCATTTTAAAGGCATTACGTCTTGCTCAAGATTTAGGCGCTGAAACCGCCACGTTATCTGACCCTTCTGAAGAAAAAGCCATATTACGTTATGCTCGAGAACATAATTTGGGCAAAATACTGATTGGTCGTCGCGATAAGCAACGTAAATGGCCCATATTTAATTTACGTCCTGGCTTTGCTGACCGTCTTGGCAAATTAGGGCCAGACCTTGACTTGGTGATCGTCGCGCTAGAAGAAAAAAGCGAATGGGATAAAGAACCAGAGAGAAAACCTTTCTCTGAAAAATGGCGTTCAGACATGAACGGTTATTTGATGGCGATTGTGATGTGTGCTGCAATTACCGTGTTCTCACGCACATTTTTGTTAGCGTTAGATAAAGCCAACTTAGTCACGCTCTATCTACTCGGCGTGGTACTTATCGCGCTATTTTATGGCAGGCGCCCTTCTGTCTTTGCGGCACTAATTAATGTTATTAGCTTTGATTTATTCTTTGTTCAGCCCCATTTTTCCCTTGCTATAATGGATATGCAATATTTAGTCACCTTTACGGTTATGCTAATTGTTGGCGTCGTTGTGGGGAATTTAACTGCTGGCATGCGCTATCAAGCCCGAATTGCCCGTTATCGTGAACAACGAACGCGACATTTATATGAAATGACAAAAGAATTAGGGCAAGCACTCAGCACCGATGACATCGACAGAACAGGCTATCACTTCCTTAATAACGCGTTCCAAGCCAAAAGCTGTTTATTAATACCCAATGCTGAGGGGCAATTATTGCCCTTAAAATGTGAGGGGCACAGTGCAATGCAAATTGATAATGCAATTGCCAAATGGAGCTTTGATAAACGCCAACCCGCAGGAGCTGGCACCGATACTCTTCCCAGCGTCCCCTATCAATTGCAACCTATAACAACCGCAGATCAAACACTTGCCGTCTTAGCGATTGAACCTAGAAATATGCGCCAGTTGTTGATCCCAGAACAACAACGTATGTTACAAACCTTCACTGGGTTAATTGCCAGTGCCCTTGCTCGGTTAGAGCTAACCAAACAAGCCGAATCCGCAAAATTAGATATTGAACGTGAGCAATTGCGTAATTCATTACTCGCGGCCCTTTCACACGACCTAAAAACACCATTAACCGTTTTATTTGGGCAAACTGAAATATTAATGTTGAATTTGTCTGCTGAAAACTCGCCACTTACTGAGCAAGTTAATAAAATGCGCCAACAAGTTCTGAGTACTTCGCGATTAGTCAATAATTTACTCGATATGGCACGGCTGCAATCTGGTGGCATTCAACCTAATTTAGAGTGGCAATCACTACAAGAAATTACCAGTAGCGCTGTCAGAACATTAGACTATACTTTACATAGTCATCCTTTAGATATTGATATCCCAGCTGATTTATTACTCTATTGTGATGCCAATTTGATAGAGCGGGTGCTTATCAACCTATTAGAAAATGCCGTAAAATATAGCCATGAAGATACCCCAATTGGTATTAAGGCGAGGGTTGAAGGGCAAAAAATTCATATTGAAATTTGGGATGCCAGCAATGCAATCCCTGATGGACAAGAAAAAACTATTTTCGATAAATTCTCTCGAGCGCAAAAAGAATCAGCCATTCCCGGAGTTGGCTTAGGCCTTGCTATTTGTCGTGCCATTATTCAATTACATGAAGGGGAAATATGGGCTCAGAACAATAATAAAGGTGGAGCCAGCTTCCACTTTGTTTTACCTTTAAAACAACTACCTGATATTGAAACCGAAATTTAGGAGCACAACCACTATTGTGAGTACTCATCAAATCCTGATCGTTGAAGATGAAAAAGAGATCCGCCGCTTTGTTCGCCTTGCGCTGGAAGGTGAAGGCTGGAAAGTTTTTGAAGCAGAAAACTACCAACGCGGGTTGATTGAATCTGGGACACGGCAACCCGACTTGCTTATCTTAGACCTTGGGTTGCCTGATGGCGATGGGCTTGATTTAATTCGTGATTTACGCAAATGGAGCAGTATTCCTATCATCGTTTTATCCGCTCGAGAAGACGAATCTCAAAAGGTTGCCGCCCTTGATGCAGGTGCTGATGATTATCTGACTAAGCCTTTTGGCATCAGCGAATTACTCGCACGAGTCCGTGTCGCCTTGCGTCGTTTTGGCAAAGCGGCACAAGAAAACTCACAATTTCAATTTGGTGATATTACGGTCGATTTTATTAATCGGGTTGTCACTAAGCAAAATGAAGAATTACACCTTACTCCCATTGAATTCCGCTTGCTCAGCGAGTTAGTTGCTAACAGCGGCAAAGTATTAACCCAACGGCATTTATTATTACAAGTATGGGGGCCGAGCTATATTGAGCATAACCATTATTTGCGAATTTATATGGGCCATTTGCGGCAAAAATTAGAAAATGACCCAACTCGCCCAATTCATTTACTTACAGAAACAGGCATTGGTTATCGCTTTATGCCTTAAATTGAATTCTAGGAATCTTACCGATAGTTTAAATTAAACGGCTGCTTATAATTCACTCACCTTTTTTCTATGGAGAGAAATTCGTGCAATCACTTACAGCCCAACTATCAAACCGCTTTTCCTCTGCTTTAGTGCTTTTTTTAAGTGTTTTTGTCACCACTCAAGCTCTAGCATTAAGCCCTGAAGAAAAAATTCGTACTGAATCATTATTAGCAGAACTCGGTAAACAACAAAACCTGACTTTTACTCGTAATGGTACGGAGCATTCTGCAACTGATGCTGAATCTCACTTGAGATTAAAACTGCGTAAAACTGAGAAACGCCTCAATACTACTGAACAATTTATCGATAACGTTGCTTCAAAATCATCGGTTACAGGGGAAGAATACCAAGTCAAGGATGCACAAGGTAATGTTTTCCCTGCCAATCAATATTTACATGATTTATTGAAAAACAGTGTGGATAAAAATTAAGAAGTCACAGTAGGTGTTTTTAACCATAAATAAAAACACCTACTGGATGATTGACTAGTTTGCTATCATCTCCCCGACTTTAACAGCCACCCAACCTGCTGGTGTTGTTGCCCCACCGACAATGTTTGTCATTTCAGAAATACCTTCTGGGACAGGGATATTTGAATTAACTGCCGCCTGTGTATACTCTTTAGAAATATCTGTCCCAACATAATAAATAGATGTAAGGACAAGTGTTCCACAAATAAACATTCTAAACATATTACGCTTACAGAAAGGCGTAACCATTGCTAATAAAAACATTAATGAAGCAAGGTCAACGAAAGGTAATACTTTATTACCCGGTAAAATAAATGCGAGCACAATTGCCATTGGGATGAGTAAAAGCCCTGTCGCTAATACTGATGGCTCCCCAATTAATAAAGCGGTATCCATTCCTATATAGAAGTCTCGATTAGGAAATACTTTTTTCAATTTAGCTTCAACGGCATCTCTTACAATTAATAAACCTTGAACTAATATTTCGATCATTTTAGGCAGCAATAACATTGCAGCAGATACAGTAACGGCCAACGCAACAGACTCACTAATGCTATAACCTGCCATTAATGCTAAAACTAAACCAAGAATAAACCCGAGTGTTAATGGCTCGCCAAAAACACCAAATTTTTTATTGATCGTTTCGGGTTCTAAATTAATTTTAGAAACCCCCGGTATTTTTTCAATAATATAGTTAGTTGCTATTCCAAAGGGAACATACATGATACAAGTTAAATGCGGGAACGAAATTCCTTTTAAATTATAGTTTCGCTGTAAATAAGGCGCAGTAATATCCGCAGCAACTAATGTTAAAATAAAAATAACATAGGTGATACCAATTGAGAGCCAATAACTTTCAGTACCTGCGTAAACGACTGAACCAACAAGTAAGAAGATCCAATAATTAAAAATATCGATATTAATGGTTTTTGTCATTTTAAAAACAACCATTAATAGGTTTATCACAATAAAGCCTACGACTACCGGTAACATAATCGGAGAACCCCACCCAATCGTTGATGCCGTAGGCCAACCTGTATCAACAACCGTTAGGTTTAATCCCATTTTCTCTACCATTGATTGCGATGCAGGGCCAAGATTAGATAATAATAAATTAATTACCAATCCAACGCCGACGAAGCCAATTCCCACAAGCATTCCTGCTTTAAATGCTGTACCTACTCTTACGCCAAAACATAATGCAATAATAAAGAAAATAATGGGCATCATGACAGATGCACCAAGGCCTATAATACTATTGATAATATCCATAGCATTTTCTCACGTAAAAGGATTTGAAATAGAATGCATGGTAATAGCACGCATTCTATCGTTTAATATTAAATTTTTATTTTAATTTAATAACTCTATTTTATTTCTTTCAGAAATAACTCTGAAAATAATTTTGGTGTATTGCTAAATGCATCAAGAGTACTCCCCGCCATATGAGGTGTGATAGTGATATTATCTAATAAATAAAATTCACTATTATCTTTTAGTGGTTCATCATCAAAGGTATCAATTGCCGCCCCCATGATTCTTCCATTCTTTAATGCTTCAATCAAATCACTTTCATTAATTAAACCTGACCTCGCCGTATTAATAATAGTGGTGGTCTTTTTCATTAAATCAAAATGTTTTTTATTAATTAAATTTTGTGTTTCGCTGGATAGCCTTGCATGTAAGGAAATAATATCCGCTTGGGAAACTAATTCTTCTAAGGTTTCAACTTTAGTAAACCCAGCAATATCGCTCACATATTTATCATAATATAAAATTGTACACCCAAAACCGGATAAAAATTTAGCAACTAACTGTGCAATATGCCCAAAACCGACTAATCCTATTATTTTCCCGCCTATTTCGGGAATAACATCTGCATTAGGAAAATCTTTACGCCAATGTTTATCTTTAAGTGCGTCATGTGCTCGGGCAATATTACGCGTCTCAGATAACATTAACCCGACAGTAAACTCAGCGACACTACGCGCATTACGCCCTGGTGTATTGAACACCTTAATTCCCTTGCTTTTCGCATATTCAACATTAATATTTTCAATACCGCCACGCAGTACCCCGATATATTTTAGTTTTGGCAAACTATCAATCACCGCTTTATTTATTGGCGCAAATTGGGTGACCACTAATTCAGCATCTTGTGCACTTGTATACAGTTCAACGGGTAAAATTACCGCTTCTGAACCATGCTGCTCAATTTGTAAGTTATCTTCTTGAAGCTTTTCGATGGAGCCGTGAGTCCACTGATTAACCGTCACATCAATACCGTTATTACGTAATTTCTCTAAGCCTAAATCCATCGTATTCTTTTTAATGAATAAATCGGCAATCGCAAGGCATTTCATTTTCTTTCCCCTTTTACTTAACGCATTAACATGCCACCGGTCACATCAATGGTTGCACCAGTCATATAACTCGCTTTTTGTGAAACTAAAAATACCCCGATATCTGCAATTTCGGATGGAGAAGCGACGCGACCATTTGGTATACGATTAAGATAATATTCCGCATTATTGCGCAAATTCTCGCGGATCATCTCCGTATCCATAATGCCTACTGCAATGTTATTCACATTAATATTTTGTTTTGCCACTTCTCTAGCTAATGAGATTGAAAAAGCCACTAACCCTGCTTTACTGGCCGCATAATGAGAATGCCCAGTTGTTGAACCATGAAAAGCTGCTTGTGAGGTGATATTCAAAATCGAACCTGTTATTTCCTTAGCTAAACATTGGTTAACAAATAGCTTGCTTAGATGAAAAACTGATTTCAAATTCACATTCATCACCTTATCCCAATCCTCCAATGAGATTTCGCTCACTTTACCTGATAGCCAAACAGCCGCATTATTGACCAAAATATCAAACTGCCCGAACTCACTTAACCCACTATCGAATAGGGTATCGATAGCTTCGCTATCACTTAAATCGGTTCTAATGGCTTGGACTTTTACACCACTTTTCCCATTGATTTCTTTCACTAATGACTCTGCATCGTCAGGATGACTGCGGTAAGTAAAACAGACATTAACGCCTTCTTGTGCTAATGAACGAACAAACTCACGTCCAAGCCCTGTCGCCCCACCTGTCACTAATGCGTTTTTTCCTTGTAAGTGAAGTTTCATAATTAATTCCTTTTATTATTCAGTAGCTAACATATGCATTGGTGAACGACTATGGGATTTCCATGTAGCTTGCATATCATCAAGCATGCGTTTATACAGTGCGTACTTTTGCTGATAAACGGTTTTATTCGCTGTATCCGGCTTGATGATATCGGCTACTTTGACCATCACTTCACAGGCAGCAAATACATCTGGGAAATGCCCTTCCATCACGGCCGCTGTCATGGCCGCACCCAGTGTGCCGTGTTCTTGAACATCTACAATTTCAAGCTGGCACTGGAAGATATCAGCAAAAATTTGTAGCCAAACTGGGGAATGCGTTATCCCTCCAGCAATACGAACCACATCACTGAGTTGTGGGTTAATCTTTCTTAACCTTTCAACGTGATAAAGATGACTAAACGCGACCCCTTCATAGATAGCACGCAAAAAGTGCCCACGATGATGAAAACTAGTGACACCAACAAACCCTGCTGTTGCATCTGGAATGGTATTGGAACCAAAAACAAAAGGAAAAAACATGAGTTGGCTTTCGCTTGGTGTTGTTGCAGCAACGAGTTGATTACAAAGCTCATAAACTGAACCACCCTTCGATTCTTCGAGTTGTTTGTCCGCTGCCATAAAATGTGTAATAAACCATTCTAAATTACTGGCAGAGGTTGGGCTGGCTTCTGTAATTTGCCATCTATTTTCCATTGGATAAATAGATGTCATAAATAGGTTTTTATCAACGACTGGCTTGTCTGTTACGTATTCATTAATACTCCACGTCCCCGCCACAATCGCTAATTTATTAATTTGGTTAACACCCGATGCTAAAGATGATGCTGAAATATCAAATATCCCCCCTGATACAGGAGTACCCGCACTTAGCCCCGTCAACTCAGCAATTTCGGGGGTGATATACCCACAACAATCTGTTGATAATTTGATTGGTGGCAGCTTGTCTTTCCACTCTAAACCGCCCCAAAATTCAAGAATTTCATCGTCATAACAACGGTCACGTACATTAATTAAGTTAGTCCCTGAAATATCTGTCAGCTCTTGGTATGCCTCACCTGTTAAATAAAAACGGATCAGGTCTTTGACCATAAAAATATAACGGGCTTTTTGTAAGCTCTCAGGTTCATGATCACGCAACCATGCAAGCAACGCAACAGGCTGCCCTGCCCAGATGGACTGCATCGTTTTTGGCAAAATATCACTTTCAAATCGAGGTGACCGATACCAGTTTTCGACATATTGTTTTGCTCGATTATCTGTGGATACGATACCATTACGCGTCGCATTTCCCTGTTCATCAACGAGGTACAACCCATTTCCGTGACCTGTCACAGATATACCAATAATATCCTCAGCATCTATAGCGGATTTTTTTAGCACCTCTTTAATAACTAAAAGATTTGATTGCCAAAGTTCTGCAATATCCCTTTCAGTGAAAAAAGGTTTTGGAGTGATCATTCGTGTCGTATTTGAAGCAATAGAGACGACCTGGCCTTCTAGGTTATAGATAGCTGCTTTGGTGACGGTTCCACCATTATCAATGCCCATGACATATTGTGTTTTCATTATGAGCCTCTTTGTAATCGGATTTTTATAATTGTTGTTTACCAAAGGGTATGTTCACTGGTTGTAATTCCGTTAAAGCCGGTATAGAAAATTTTATCGACAATATATTTTCTTTTTACAAATCCACCTGCAATGAATGGTTTATTACTTTGATTAAAGCTTCTTTTTAATAAATCAAAACAACTACAGGCATATTCAGCTGGTAATAATTCAATAGCATCAACATCAACTGAATTGTTTTTAACCATATTACTTGCTTGCTCTAATGAACGAGAATCCACTAGTAATACTCTGAATATTGTGTCTAACCCTTCTTTTTTTGCATAACGTAGAGCTGTAAAATTTGAAGAAATAACACCGTCAACTTTATAAAAGTTTTTAAGCACCGTAATACCTGATTGGTCAGGTTTAAATCCACCTAATAATTCTAAATGGACTAAAACTTTTTTCCCTGCCTTATGGCATTTTCCAATCATAGATTGCAAATTACCAATATCGGCATCTGGTAATAAAATATATTCAGAACGACAATTTAATGCCTTCTCAAAATATTTGTAATTTCTGACTGATGGAATAACGGTGTTATTTAAATTCATTATTTAATTCCAATTATTTTGTATTTTGATATAGAGCATAAGCTTCTTCAGGTGATGCCCCTTGGTGAATAATGGCATTTAAACCTGCAACCATTGCGATAGGTTTAGGGTCTTGTGTAATGTTACGCCCAACCGCAACACCTTTAGCCCCCATATTCATGCAATGCTCTACAAATTTAAAGTAGCCAAGTGTATCTGTTTTTGGTCCACCCAAAGCTAAAACAGGGACCATCGAAGCTTCAACAATCAGATAGTCGTCTTCGGTACCTGAAAAACGCGTTTTGATCACATCAGCACCCAGCTCTACGGCAATACGGGCGGCATCCGCAATAACTTTGGCTTCATTGGATTCTGGACTAGTCACTGGGTAACCATAAGGCAATGATTCTACAATGAAAGGCATATTCCATTGTTCTGCTTCTTTTACCAATCTAGCGACCATAGCGTGGGTTTTTTCTTCATTAAATGCGCCAGGAAAGGTCATACAAACCATGCCATCAGCATCTATTTTTAGTGCGTCCTCTGTCGTAAATACCTGTTGCGTGTCAGGTACACTGTTATCATATACATTCACCGTTGAATCAACACGCAGCACAATCGAAATGTCTTTAAACTCCTTCTGGTAATTCCTTGCCATACCGTAAGTTACCAGCGCACAATCCAACCCATTAGCGACTAATTCTGGCATTTGTTTTATTGTATTATCGATACCTTCTGTTTTTGTCGAGAAAAAATAACCATCTAATGCTAGCGTAACGGATTTCCCATCCTGAGCAAAAATCTTAGATAAACGACGTTGTTTTGACATAATATTTCCTTAGAATAAAAACAAAAAAAGCCCTCAGAGATCTGATTAAGATCTCTGAGGGCTTTCAGTTCACTGACCCTGTTATTTATATTTTTAATTATTAAAACCAAGTAATAGATTATTTGATCTTTTTTAAAAATATAAATTCAATTTATATTTAACCTAACTAATGGTTTTTCAATTTAACCTGAAAAAACATTAGTTATTAAGATTAATAAAAACAAATTAATCACTTTGTGTGTTATATATCTTTATTAATCTTAACTGGAGTATATCTTTATCATACAATCTTTCAAACTGTCTAACCGATTTTATTGTTTTGTGATTTAAATCCCGTAATCAATTTTTGATTTCAGTATTTTCAGATATTATTGGTTAATAACCACAAGAAACCATAATTAATTTAGCGTAGTTCTTTCTATACAGCAATAAACCACTTTATTTACAAGGGTAATAACTGATTAAATAACCTCATTTTCTGTTGATTATTTTTTATTATTCTCTATTCAATATCACAGAGAAAACAAAAAATCCCCCCTAGAAATATACATATGTATGTGACTAGGGTTAGAGGGTAAAGCCAATGCACCTAATGTGCATTGGCTTACAACATTTTTTAGTTGGACTCTATTTTAGCCCAAGTATCACGCAACCCTACCGTCCTATTAAAGACCAAGTTATCCGCGCTACTTAAACGGTTATCTGCACAAAAATACCCTTCACGCTCAAACTGATATGCTTTTTCAGGGGCTGCATCTTTTAAGCTTGGTTCAACAAACCCTTGGCGAATAACCAATGACTCTGGGTTGATTACCGACAGGAAATCCTCTTCTGCACCCGGGTTTGGTACTGTAAATAAGCGGTCGTACAAACGAATTTCCGCTGGCAGTGCGTGTGCTACGCTAACCCAGTGAATAACCCCTCTGACTTTACGCCCATCCGCAGGGTCTTTATTTAATGTACCTGCATCGTAGGTACAATAAATAGTCGTGATATTGCCCTCTGCGTCTTTCTCAACACGCTCAGCTTTGATGATATAAGCGTTACGTAAGCGAACTTCTTTACCTAAAACTAAACGTTTATATTGACGATTTGCTTCCTCGCGGAAATCTGCACGGTCAATATAAATTTCATTGCTAAATGGCACTTGGCGAGTGCCCATCTCAGGTTTATTTGGGTGATTTGGTGCCGTTAAGATTTCTTCACCAGCAGGCATGTTTTCAATCACCACACGCACTGGATCAATAACCGCCATTGCACGCGGAGCTGACTCATTCAGGTCATCACGAATACAGGACTCTAATGATGCCATTTCAACGTTGTTGTCTTGCTTAGTGACACCAATACGTTGGCAGAACTCGCGGATAGAAGCAGCGGTATAACCACGACGGCGCAAACCTGAAATGGTTAACATGCGTGGATCGTCCCAACCATTGACATGTTTTTCTGTCACTAATTGGTTCAGTTTACGCTTAGACATCACCGTATATTCCAAATTCAGACGAGAAAACTCGTACTGACGTGGATGACAATCAATCGTGATGTTATCTAATACCCAATCATATAAACGACGGTTATCTTGGAACTCAAGTGTACATAAAGAATGTGTAATACCTTCTAACGCATCAGAAATACAATGTGTGAAGTCATACATCGGATAAATGCACCACTTATTACCAGATTGGTGATGTTCCGCAAACTTAATACGATATAAAACCGGGTCGCGCATCACCATAAATGGGGATGCCATGTCAATTTTAGCACGTAAACACGCTTTACCTTCCTCAAAGCCACCTGCGCGCATTTTTTCAAATAATGCTAAGTTATCTTCAATTAAACGCTCACGGTATGGGCTATTTTTACCCGGCTCTTTCAAAGTCCCGCGATATTCACGGATTTCATCAGGGCTGAGCTCATCAACATAAGCAAGACCTTTGTTGATCAGTTCAATTGCGTATTGATACAAAGTATCAAAATAATCAGAGGAATAACGAACATTCCCCGTCCATTCAAAACCTAGCCATTTAACGTCTTCTTGAATGGAGTTAACGTATTCGACATCTTCTTTTACAGGGTTGGTATCATCAAAACGTAAATTACATTGTCCCTGATAGTCCTTGGCAATGCCAAAATTCAAGCAGATTGATTTCGCATGACCAATATGTAAATAGCCATTCGGTTCTGGTGGAAAACGTGTATGCACTGATGTGTGTTTTCCGCTCGCCAGATCTTCATCTATGATCTGACGGATAAAATTTGTTGGGCGAGCATCTGCCTCATTCATTGTCATCATTCCTCAATGCCAAAAGCGCGCTAAAAGCGTGTAGTATCTGAATATATTCTATCATAATCAATCAGGAAACAACCGTTTGATTGCGCTTAGCCACCAAAAGGTGCAACAAACTGGAATTTAGGGCAAAAAACTCCCGACATCAGCCCAATTCATTTTTAAGTGAACAACATCACCATTAACACCACTAGCAATAATAGCGGATAACTTTGTGCATGACGTTTATCACTAAGATAAGGCATTAGTAAACCAGCAAAGCGAATTCCCAGCCATGACGCTGCGATTAAAATCAATGCACCTTTAATGTAGATCATCCCAAGGAAACCCGCGCCAAGGTCAATGTGTTGGTCGATAGCAAAAAAGAAGTACGTCAATGTTCCTGTAATCGCCATTGGTAATGTCAATGGATTGGCAAATGCAGCCGCTTGGATCATACTCGCGCCTCTACGTCGCATTAAAGGGACTGTCATCACGCTCCCACCGACCCCAAGAAATGCAGCCACAGCACCAATCACCACCCCAATGGGGGTATCTGCAAAAATGCCCCCTTGTGATGCGGTTACACCATTTGCCTGTGTATTCATAAAACCAGGGCGGATAAAGCAATCTAAAATAGTAATGACTAAGTAACCTATAAATATCCAACGGATCAACGCACTATCTATTGATAGCGCCACTATTGCCCCAAAAATTCCACCAATTGAAATAGGGATAACAAAGGGACGTATAATCGGCCAACTCAGGTTGCCTTTAAGGTAATGAGTACGGCTAGAAAGCGCCGATGAAAAGATCATTACACAGGTTGATGTTGCTACCGCAATTTGCATTGCTACACTGCTTGCCTCGCTTTGCGGCCCCCACACTAAAATAATCAAAGCATATAACAGTGGAACCGTAATAAAACCGCCACCAAAACCGAATAATGCCGTTGTTATTCCTGAAATAAATCCAAACAAACACAGTAGCCAATCCACAGATAAGTCCTCATGAGTCATTGAAAAGTTATCTTATCGATGAAAAAAGCCCCTTGCTTATGCAAATTAGACAACCTAGTTTGAGATTTCGCCAATATGATTAACACTACTTGATGAATACAAATAAAGGGAGCTCAACTCCCTTTATTTAACATCATTCAAACATGAATAATAATTACCATTCGTTCCGATAATCAAATGAAACTTGATACACAAATTTATCTAAATCAATTTGATGAATGACATGACTTTGAATTTCAATTACCCATTCTTTTTGCAAATCAAATACTCCGTTGTTAATAATATTTTCATCTTTAGGAGCAATTGTTTTATCTATCAGAAAATCATCATCTCCAAAATCTTCTGAATATTCTTCACCCATAAATTCACCAGTTTGCTTATCAAACCATTGAGTATGTAGTTTTAATCCCATTGTTTATTCCTCTTCATAGATATTTTTTTATATTACGTTTAGGATCTGCTGGTTTCAATTGTTTACCACTTTTTGGATCGAATGCACCTATATGCTGCCCATCACTACCTCTATATCCCTCCAATTCTCCATGTTGAGAATCCCACTCATAGATTTTACGCCCTTTGTCACCAACCCACCGATTACGCCGTCCCCCACCACCTTGTTTTGGCGTTTTTCCTTGCACTGGCTTTAATTCACCTAAGCCTTTTATTTCATCAACTTTAGGTGCAGGATGATAAGAATGACCTTTTTCTTTAACACCTTTTCTTTCATCATCTTTTCCCTTCCCTTTATTTTTCTTACCGCCTTTGCTTGCCGCAATATAAATTGGCTTGACACCGATGTTCTCAGAAAAAACAATAATAAAAGGAGATTGCGGGTTAGAACTTGAATTTATAACGGAAGTTGGAAAAGAAGGTGAACTAATCGGGATGCCTGAAGGCCGTTGAATATCATATATTTCACCAGGTAACGATTTCAATCTCTTCGGGTTAGGTAAGGGAGTACCTGTGAAAACCTCAGGTTTTCCTATCTGTATATATCTATCTTTTTGTTCATTTGGCAGTGAATAACTAAAAAGCCCTTTTTGTTCAGTGGGGATTGCTGGTATAACTCGAGTCTCGACTGGTGAATTTGTTGGTGTTAATTCAATAATTTTTTGTCCATTACTTATATGCTCTGTAGGAACGGCATAAGTTTCAACAATGCCCTTGTTACGACTCACCTCTCTTAATATTCGTTCCTCTGGTACTCTTAATTGTTCCCCAACGGGTGTCCTTGCTGTATTTGTATTCCTTGTTAAATAATCAAAATCATGTTTTGAAAAGCCATGTAATGTATCTATTCCGGGTGCACCCGCTGGTGGCGAATATGTTAGTAATCCAATACCTAATCCCACCGACCGCCCAATAACAGTACCTAGAGGGTCACTGTTAGAAAGAGGGGTGACACCGAGTTTGAAAGTACTGACTGGTGCAGCATGGCTGATTATTAGAGGGGACGGTTTTAAGGTTGATAAAGAAGCATTTAATGCTGAAGTAAGTACAGGAGGAATTGTTACTGCTTGATTATCAAAAATTTTATATCTTAGGCTGTCTGTTACTGACTCATATATTTTTATTTTACTTTTAAAATCCTCCCTGAGCATAGATAGTGTTTGTGCAAATGTTTTTATATATATTTTTTGTGCTTCTAAAAAATCACCTCGCCTAAATGCATCCATCATCTGTTTAGCACGCTTATCATATGTCAGAAAAGGGCAATCTTGTTCCCCACACCTAGGGCAAAGGTTACACTTCAATATGTTCATGATGTCATCATTTTGCTGCATAGATGTTCCTTATCAAAAGAGTGTGTTATCCCAAACACTGCCCACAAAGCTAACAATTAATTATATTTTCTTTATACACTGGACTCAATTGATACTGATTATCATTATTTGTTATGCCCTATATGATTATCTTTTTCTTATTTAAACTGCATAAACAAAGAGGGTGGCCTAAGCCACCCTCTTACTCACTTATAATATTAAACTGAATTATTTCAGAACATTATAAATAACGGTTTCACCTGCTTTCACGTCACCTTCAACTAAAATTTCGATGCCAGCAAAATCATCGATATTGCTGATGATAACTGGGCTAATCATTGATTTAGCATTAGCTTCAAGGAACGGTAAATCTAATTTCAGGATAGGTGTACCCGCAGTCACTTCTGCACCTTCTTCCACTAAACGAGCACAACCTTCGCCTTTCAGTGCAACCGTATCAATCCCCATATGAACGATGAGTTCGACACCGTTTTCTGTTTCAAGGCAGAATGCGTGGTTAGTTTCGAAAATTTTCACCACCGTACCTGATGCCGGCGCTAACACTTCGCTGCTTGTTGGTTTGATAGCAATACCATCACCCACAATGCGGCTAGAGAATGCTTCATCTGGTACGTCGTCAAGGGAGAAAACTTGACCACTTACTGGCGCAACTAAGGATAGAATCGCATTACCTTTTGCTTTCTCAGGCTCTGCGGCTTTTTTCTCTTCTGCCGCTGCAACTGGCGCAGAACCTGCAATTGGGCCTTTTGCAATCACTTCAGTCATTGCTTTTGCGACCAATTCAGCTCGAGTCCCCACAATCACTTGAACATTCTGTTTGCTTAAACGGATAACACCTGAAGCGCCCAAACGTTTGGTCATGGCATCATTAACAACTGCTGAATCTTTAACGCCTAAACGTAAACGCGTAATACAGGCATCAATACTGACGATATTGTCGCTACCACCTACTGCGGCAACATATTGGCGCGCTTCTTTTTGGATATCGCTGTCACTGCTATCAGCAGGGCTAATGCTTTCGTCATAACCGTCAATGGTTTCGTCACCCGCACTTTCTTCACGACCTGGCGTTAACAGGTTAAATTTGCGGATCATAAAGCGGAAAATGACATAGTAAATACAGAAGAATACTAAACCTTGGACAATCAACATATACCACTGAACAGCTAATGGGTTACGTGATTGCAACAGCATATCGACTAAACCTGCACTGAAACCGAACCCAGAAATCCACTCCATGGTGGCTGCGATATATACCGAAATCCCCGTTAATAATGCATGAACAACATACAGTATTGGCGCCACGAACATAAATGAGAATTCAAGAGGTTCAGTGATACCAGTAAAGAATGCCGCGAATGCACCCGCGATCATGATACCCGCTACTTTTGCTTTGTTTTCTGGACGTGCACAGTGGTAAATCGCTAATGCTGCACCCGGCAAACCGAACATCATGATTGGGAAGAAACCAGCTTGGTAGCGGCCAGTAATACCCACAGTTGCAAGACCTGCTTCAATAGACTTAGCACCGCCTAAGAAGTTTGGAATATCATTGATCCCTGCAACGTCAAACCAGAACACAGAGTTAAGTGCATGGTGCAAACCAACAGGAATTAATAAACGGTTGAAGAAGGCATAAATACCGGCACCAACTGAGCCTAAATCTTTAATGCTTTCACCGAAAGACACTAAACCGTTATACACCACCGGCCAAACATACATCAGTATGAAGGCTAAGATGATCATTAAGAAAGAAGTTAAAATCGGGACAAGGCGACGACCACTGAAAAACGACAATGCTTTCGGTAGCTCAACACCACTGTAACGATTGTACAATTCAGCAGACAGTACCCCAACTAAGATACCGACGAACTGGTTATTAATTTTACCAAATGCCGCAGGAACCGTTTCCAACGGAACATTCATAATCATGGAATAAGATGCAGGAGAACACAGTGTTGTCACCACTAAGAAGCCGACAAAACCGGTCAGTGCAGCTGCACCATCCTTATCTTTTGACATTCCATAAGCAACACCAATTGCAAACAGTACGGACATATTATCAATAATTGCCGCACCAGATTTAATCAGTAACGCCGCGATTGCACTATTCGCTCCCCAACCATCTGGGTCGATCCAATAGCCAATCCCCATAAGGATTGCTGCGGCTGGTAGTACAGCAACTGGCACCATAAGTGCCCTACCAATCCGCTGTAAGTAGCTAAGAATATTCACAAACTCCCCCTTTATCGCCCTATTTTTGCCCCATTTACGGGATCTTCTTGTTCACACACCTAAATCATAATTTAGGTTATTGAGAGTATCAATTTCATAGTCTAAATTAATTGTTTCGCGATGCAAAATAAATAGGTGTGATTTGTGATAAATGTCAACGAAATAGTTCCTGATATGACTAAATTAGTAGCTATTATTGAAAACTTATTTTATGATTAAAAATAACTTATTTAAGCCATTAACCTGTATATTCTCAGCACACTTGAAACGATGTTATGAGATAAAAATAACATGGCAACCAAGTGATAACGCACAATAAATTTGAAGTATAACGAGTATTCCTATATCTAATGAATAACATCAGGGATACATATATACATGAAAGATTTCACAGACTTATTAGAGGTAATAGAGACATGAGGCTAATCCCACTTAACAATGCACATGATGTCGGAATCTGGTCCGCACAGTACATCGCTGATAAAATCAATGCATTCAACCCAACTGCAGAGAAACCTTTTGTACTTGGTTTGCCAACAGGTGGTACCCCCCTAGCAACATATAAGGCACTGATTGCTTTATACAAAGCGGGTAAAGTGAGTTTTAAGCACGTAGTAACATTCAATATGGATGAATATATTGGTATTCCAGCTAATCATCCTCAAAGCTACCATACCTTTATGCATGAAAATTTTTTCAATCATATTGATATCCAAGCTGAAAATATCAACTTACTTAATGGCAATGCCCCTGATGTTGATGCCGAATGTCAACGCTACGAAGATAAAATTAAATCTTTTGGTAAAATAAACCTGTTTATGGGCGGCGTTGGCAATGATGGCCACATTGCTTTTAATGAACCCGGTTCATCTTTGAATTCTCGCACGCGAATTAAAACGTTAACACCAGAAACTCGCCAAGCAAATTCGCGCTTTTTTGACAATGATATTAACCAAGTACCTAAGTTTGCATTAACCGTAGGTGTTGCCACATTAATGGATGCCCAAGAACTGATGGTCTTAGCTACTGGTGCCAATAAAGCGAATGCCGTACACGCTGCCGTTGAGGGCTCTGTTAACCATATGTGGACAATCAGTTGTGTGCAAATGCACCCGAAAGCACTGATTGTTTGTGATGAACCCGCAACACTCGAATTGAAAGTCAAAACACTTAAATATTTCAAACAGCTAGAATCTGAAATTCTTGAGAAGTTTAACTAAGATTATATTTATCAATCACCCGATCAGCGAAAGCTGGTCGGTGACCCAAATCCCCAGAGGTCAGGAGTTTTAAGCCATGTATGCACTAACTAATTGCATTATTTATACAGGTCATGAAAGACTGGATAACCATGCTGTCATCATTGATGGTAAAATCATCAAGGATGTTTGTCCTGTCGCTGAACTGCCTGCCAATATTCCACAGCATGATTTACAAGGGGCTATTCTCTCCCCTGGTTTTATTGACTTGCAGGTCAATGGCTGTGGCGGTGTTCAATTCAATGATAATAAAGAAAATGTTACATTGAAAAACTTGGATATCATGCAAAAAGCCAACGAGCGCACAGGCTGCACAAGTTATTTACCGACATTGATCACTTGTTCAGATGAGCTAATGAAACATGGCGTTGAAGTCATGACTGAATACTTAAAAGAACATAAAAACCAAGCGCTTGGGCTTCATTTAGAAGGCCCTTACATTAATGTCATCAAAAAAGGCACACATAACCCCGAGTTTATTCGTCAACCAACAGCACAAATGATTGATTACTTAGCTTCTCACGCAGACGCTATCACTAAAATCACCTTAGCACCTGAAATGGTTGAACAGGGTTATATCCGTCAATTAAAAAACGCGGGTATCGTTATTTCAGCAGGGCACTCTAATGCCACATATGAAGAAGCCAGACTGGGCTTTAAAGCGGGTATAAATTTCTCAACCCACCTTTTCAATGCTATGCCATATATTTCAGGCCGAGGACCAGGGTTAGTCGGTGCCATTTATGACACACCGGAAGTGTATGCTGGAATTATTGCTGACGGTTTACATGTACAATGGGCAAATATTCGCAACAGTAAGCATTTAAAAGGTGATAAATTAATTTTAGTCACAGATGCAACTGCACCAGCAGGGATTGATCCGCAAACTGGTGAAATGGATCATTTTATCTTTGCAGGTAAAACCATATACTACCGTAATGGATTATGTGTGGATGAAAATGGCACACTCAGCGGTTCATCACTGACTATGATTGATGCAGTCAAAAACAGTGTAGAACACGTCGGCATTGCATTGGATGAAACACTTAGAATGGCAACGCTCTACCCCGCAAGAGCCATTGGAGTTGATAACACCTTAGGGTCGATTGCTCCTGGTAAAATTGCGAATTTGACCGCGTTTAACCACGACTTCAACGTCCTCGCAACCTACGTTAACGGAGACGAAGTCTACAAAAAATGAGTAACTAGCTAATGAATCAAAGCCACTCGCTAAAGCAAATTGGTAATATTGATCTCGTCAAACAATTAAATAGTGCCGTCGTTTATAGCTTGATTGACCAACAAGGTCCGATATCAAGAATTCAAATAGCGGAGCAAAGCCAGCTTGCCCCAGCCAGTGTGACTAAGATCACTCGCCAACTACTCGAACGTGGTTTAATCAAGGAAGTTGACCAGCAGGCCTCCACTGGGGGCCGCCGTGCCATTTCAATTGTTTCTGAACATAAAAATTTCCATACTATTGGTGTCCGTTTAGGGCGCTATGATGCCACCATAGCCTTATACGACTTAGGTGGTAAAATGATTATTGATGGTCATTATCCTATTACAGCGCCTTCTCAGCAGGCTGTCGAAGAAAAGTTAATTGCTGCCCTTGAAGACTTTATTGATAAAAACCATCGTCGCCTTAAAGAGTTAATCGCAATTTCTGTTATCCTTCCGGGGTTGGTTAACCCTCACAGCGGTATTGTCTATTACATGCCGCATATTAAAGTTGATAACTGGCACCTTATTGATAATTTACAATCACATTTTAATATCACTTGCTATGCTGGCCACGATATTCGCAGCCTAGCCCTTGCTGAGAGCTATTTTGGTGCAACCCGTGATTGTGAGGACTCACTTCTAGTACGTATCCACAGAGGCGCTGGAGCAGGCTTAGTTATTAACAAAGAAATCCTGCTCAATCACCGTGGGAACTTAGGGGAGATTGGTCACATCCAAGTAGACCCACTGGGTGAACTATGCCACTGTGGTAATTTTGGTTGCTTAGAAACCATTGCCTCAAACCAAGCTATCGAAGCCCGCGTAAGACAGCGCCTAGAACAAGGTTATTCAAGTTCTCTGACCGCAGAAACCTGTACAATTTCTCATATCTGCCAAGCGGCCAACAAAAGTGACCCGCTAGCGACTGAAGTCATCCAACATGTCGGTCGTCAGATCGGTAAAGCCATTGCTATTTCAATAAACCTCTTCAACCCTGAAAAAGTGGTTATTGCAGGTGACATCACAGAAGCCGAATTGGTTCTTATTCCGGCGATCCAAAGCTGCATTGACACTCAAGCCCTTAAAGGTTTTAGAGAAAACTTACCTATTGTCACATCACAACTTGTCCATAACTCAGCAATAGGCGCATTTGCCCTCACCAAACGAGCTATGCTTAATGGTGAGTTACTGCAAAAATTATTTGAAAATTAATTTCTCCGTTTATTTTTCATAAAAGCAGGTTTTATGCCTGCTTTTTTGTTTTCCCCTAACGCGAAAACTCAGCAATTCATTGGATTGATTAAACTTAAATAACTTAAATTTTAAAGCTGGGTTCCACTCTGTTTTCACTAAGTATACGTTTTCAACGCTGCTATCATTCGAATAATTCCCCTTCCATCTTGATCCTCCCGAAAAAGATTTTTTCAAATATGGGCTTGTTTTTTGCTGGCTTTATCGACAAAATGATTATTCATCAGACAAACAGACGCATTTTCTGAAAAATAGTGCAAAAAGCTGTTGACTGTCGTGTCTGTAATTAGCATAATGCGCCCCGCAACGCCGACGAAGGTTATGCAAAAAAAGATGGCTATGTAGCTCAGCTGGTTAGAGCACAACACTCATAATGTTGGGGTCACAGGTTCGAATCCCGTCATAGCCACCATTATTTGCGGGAGTGGCGAAATTGGTAGACGCACCAGATTTAGGTTCTGGCGCCGCAAGGTGTGCAAGTTCAAGTCTTGTCTCCCGCACCATTTTCCTTCTCGGTAGCATTGAATTTAAGATTGGGGTATCGCCAAGCGGTAAGGCACCAGGTTTTGATCCTGGCATTCCCAGGTTCGAATCCTGGTACCCCAGCCATCTTAATACAATCTGTAGTAGAATTCCCGGATGGGGTATCGCCAAGCGGTAAGGCACCAGGTTTTGATCCTGGCATTCCCAGGTTCGAATCCTGGTACCCCAGCCATCTACTATCCTATCTAGATTGTCAAAAACTTCATTTTGAAAAACATAAAATGGCTATGTAGCTCAGCTGGTTAGAGCACAACACTCATAATGTTGGGGTCACAGGTTCGAATCCCGTCATAGCCACCATTGTTTGCGGGAGTGGCGAAATTGGTAGACGCACCAGATTTAGGTTCTGGCGCCGCAAGGTGTGCAAGTTCAAGTCTTGTCTCCCGCACCATCTACCTTCTTGGTAGAACAAAATTTAAGATTGGGGTATCGCCAAGCGGTAAGGCACCAGGTTTTGATCCTGGCATTCCCAGGTTCGAATCCTGGTACCCCAGCCATCTTTCTTCACTTCCTTCTTTCATTTTTCCTATCTCAGTTTACTGATTGATTTTCTCCTATAATATCAACTCGATGCCATGCTATTTTGGTTTATTCTTTTTATTAAAAACTTAAATAGAAACAATTTGGCATTCCACGAATAAATCCATACATCTCTTTCTACACACGCTATTTTTATAAATTTTCCATATTTTCATGCTGGTTATTAGCTGAAAAATTTCTTTTCATTGCCTGCCTTTTACAAATCATCATTATCCGACAAATAACAAATTTAGTTCCTTACAGTTAAAATAGGTCAACATTTAACGCATAAAATTTACCTTTGCTTAACTTTTATATCAAATATGTGACTTAAGTCATTTTTTATTAACCAGTGAAAGTGATAATCTTCCGACGAATTGTAGTTAGGTGTGATTAATGGCGGGTAAGATCCTTTCTAGCTGCGGTCATTAGTACATTCAATCCCATCTTCCATTCCAATTGATTAGCTCTCAAAAACTCTAATAAAAGTTTTAAAACCTAATAATTATAAATTGCCAAACGTAACATTTTTACAGAGAAAATTTATGCGAAACATGATAAAGCAACCAATATATAAGATTTTATATGTTCAAGTGATCGTAGCCATCTTGCTCGGTATTGCACTTGGTCACTTTTTCCCTGAGGCCGGAGAATCATTAAAACCACTTGGTGATGGGTTCATCAAAATAGTAAAAATGATCATCGCACCCGTCATCTTTTTAACCGTAGTAACCGGTATTTCAGGGATGTCTAATATGAAAGCGGTCGGCAGTGTCGCTGGTAAAGCTATGCTGTACTTTCTGACTTTCTCAACCATTGCATTATTTATCGGCCTTATTGTCGCGAATGTCATCCGCCCAGGTTCTGGGCTTAATATCGACCCAGCAACGCTCGATAGCACAAAAGTTGCTAGCTATGTCGAAAAAGCCCATGAGTCTTCCATTGTTGGCTTTTTGATGAACATCATTCCAGATACGGTCATTAGCCCATTAGTGAATGGTAATATCCTACAAGTCTTATTTATTGCGATTATTTTCGGGTTAGCATTAGCCGCAACAGGTAAACATGGTGAGCCAATAGTTAAATTGCTGCAAAACTTTTCTGAACCTGTGTTCAAAATGGTTGCGATGCTAATGAAACTAGCACCTATCGGGGCATTTGGGGCAATGGCATTTACCATTGGTAAATATGGTATTTCATCTATCGGTAACTTAATGATGCTGATAGTAACTTTCTACATTACCTCCCTGCTCTTTGTCTTAGTTGTTCTTGGCGCTGTCGCAAAATACAACGGCTTCTCAATCATCGAACTCATTAAATACATCAAGGATGAACTTTGGCTCGTTTTAGGGACTTCTTCTTCTGAAGCTGCACTACCAAGTTTGATGAGAAAAATGGAACGGGCTGGCTGTGAAAAATCAGTTGTAGGTTTAGTGATCCCAACAGGTTATTCATTCAACCTTGATGGTACCAATATCTATATGACCATGGCTGCACTGTTTATTGCCCAAGCCACTAATATTGAACTCACAATTTGGCAGCAACTTTCTATACTGCTTGTCGCAATGATCAGCTCAAAAGGAGCTGCAGGGGTGACTGGCGCAGGGTTTATTACTCTCGCAGCAACATTAATGGTAGTACCAAGCATCCCTGTTGCAGGTATGGCATTAATCCTCGGTATCGACCGTTTTATGTCAGAATGCCGTGCTTTAACTAATTTAGTTGGTAACGCATGCGCCTGTATTGTCGTCGCCCGTTGGGAAAAAGAATTAGATACCGAAAAGTTAGCACATGCATTTTCAGATAAAAATGCGACATTTGACCCAGAGCTAACTGAAGGTGATAGCATTATCAATATCAATAAATCAAATGATATACAACCTATTGATCTAGTTAACAATAAACCACATTTATTACCTTAAATAAAATAGGCCGCTGGTAGCGGCCTATTTTATTGTCCATTTCACATCAACGTTATAACCCTAAGGCATATTTCAATGCCAGTTTTTTAGCTTCTCCAGCGCGCTGAGCTGCCATTAACCCGAGGTTTCTTAACATTTTCAACCCCGGTAAACTTTCACTAAATGCCATATAGAAAACATCCATCCCTGCTTGCATAACTAAGTTGTCAGGTAAACGACGACGCTGATAACGTTTTAATACCTCAATGGAGCACCAAGGCTGTAGATATTCACGTGCATAAATGACTTCTTTTAACAACGCATCTACATCACGGTACCCAAGATTGACGCCTTGCCCCGCTAATGGATTAATGGTGTGCGCCGCATCGCCAATCAGTGCTAGACCATCAAGAACATAGCGGTTCGCGTGATGACGTGTTAATGGGAAAGCCCCTGAAGCCACTGCGGTTATTGGCCCTAAACGTTCAGGGAAGGCCTCTGAAACCGCCCCTGTTAACTGTTCCATCGACATCCCTTGCAGACGCCTAATTTTGTCAGGGCTATCATACCAAACCAAAGAAGCCCAGTGATCATATAAAGGCAAGAATGCTCTAGGGCCCGATGGAAAAAACTGTTGCCATGTTTTATCTTGCTGAGGTTGCTGTGTTTGAATAGTAATTAACATACATGATTGGCGATATTGCCAACCACGGTTGCCAATCCCCGCCATTTTACGCACTTGGGAGTTAGCGCCATCGGCTCCCACAACAAGTTGCGCTTCTATAGTTCGGTTATCATCTAATTCAATACACCACGTTTTTTGGTTCTGAGGCCGATATAAATTAACCAACTGCGCAGGGCAAACCAATTCTAAATTGTCGTATTTTTCACACTCACGCCATAGTGCAAGTTGCAGTACGCGGTTTTCAACCATAAACCCGAGTTCTGGCAACCCAAGGCTTTGAGCGTCAAAAAGAACATTGCTACCCGGTTCTTCCCATGTTTCTAGCTGCCTGTAAGGGGCACTCCTCATGGCCTCTACATGCTGCCAAGCACCTAATTGTTGCAATAATTCAACGGATGCACGGCTAATCGCAGAAATACGGACATCAGGTGCGCTTTGTGGATCGAATGCCGCTGGTTTTGCCTTTTCAAGCAAAGCGACTCGCATGCCTTCTTGGGCAAAGCCCAATGCTGCCGCGGCACCCGTCATACCGGCTCCCACCACGACAACATCATAAGATTCGATTAATTTATTCATCACATTAGCTACACTATTCATTGTTTGATGGGATTATTATTTGATTAAGCTATTGTACCCAATATTTGCGGCTCTCACAGAAAATATCCATGTTAGAAACCCATAAGAGTGCTACATTGAGTGAATACCGCGACGCCATAAGTGGCCTGTTTTGCTTAAAAGCCGTTAATTTGCATAAAAATTAACCACAAATACTCAACATCCTCTAGTCACTGATGCCTCAAATGAATACAATACGCCCTAACTTTAAAACAATAGGCAAATTGCCTGCCCTTAAATTTGGTGTAGTGATATTATTTTAAATATCTTTGCATTTATCCCATCATACAATGATGTTCTTCATCAAAATGCATGCAAGTTCCCAAAAAGAGGGTAGGACTTTGGATTTACAACGAGTTTCGAGGTCCATTACACTAGCCGCTTCGAAAACACCGGATATACGACATGTCGACGAATAAAAAGCTATACATTAAAACTTGGGGTTGCCAAATGAATGAGTATGACTCATCCAAAATGGTTTCTTTATTGGAAAACACCCATGGTTACCAACTCACTGAAGTTGCAGAAGAAGCTGATTTATTACTGCTAAATACCTGCTCAATTCGTGAAAAAGCGCAAGAAAAGGTTTTCCATCAACTCGGGCGTTGGAAAACGTTTAAGGATAAAAACCCAGATATCATTATTGGTGTCGGCGGTTGCGTAGCCTCACAAGAAGGGGACTTTATCCGTCAGCGTGCACCAAGTGTTGATATTGTTTTCGGTCCACAGACCTTACACCGCTTGCCTGAAATGATTAATCAGGTGCAAGGTACCCGTAGCCCTGTGATTGATATCAGTTTCCCTGAAATTGAAAAGTTTGATCGCTTACCTGAACCACGAGCAGAAGGCCCAAGCGCATTCGTTTCAATTATGGAAGGCTGTAATAAATATTGTACTTTCTGCGTAGTGCCTTATACACGAGGCGAAGAAGTTAGCCGCCCTTGTGATGATATTTTATTTGAAATAGCACAATTAGCAGCACAAGGTGTCCGTGAAGTTAACTTGTTAGGGCAAAACGTTAACGCTTATCGTGGTGAAACCTTTGATGGTGAAATTTGCTCATTTGCCGAATTATTACGCCTCGTTGCTGCTATCGATGGGATTGACCGTGTACGCTTTACAACCAGTCATCCAATTGAATTTACAGATGATATCATTGAAGTATACCGTGATACCCCTGAATTGGTGAGCTATTTACACCTTCCAGTGCAAAGTGGTTCTGACCGTATTCTTACCATGATGAAACGGGCTCATACCGCACTAGAATATAAAGCCATTATTCGCAAACTGCGTGAAGCTCGCCCTGGTATTCTTATTAGTTCAGATTTTATTGTTGGCTTCCCTGGCGAAACTAACGATGATTTTGAAAAAACCATGAAGTTAATCGCTGATGTGGATTTTGATATGAGTTTTAGCTTTGTTTACTCAGCGCGTCCCGGTACACCTGCGGCCGACCTTCCAGATGATGTCAGTGAAGATGAGAAAAAACAGCGTCTATACTTATTACAGCAGCGCATTAACCAACAAGCCATGAGCTTTAGCCGTGCCATGTTAGGCTCTGTACAACGCATCTTAGTGGAAGGCCCTTCACGTAAGAGCCTCATGGAACTTTCTGGCCGTACCGAAAATAACCGCGTTGTGAATTTTGAAGGCACACCGGATATGATTGGTAAATTTGTGGATGTAGAAATCGTGGACGTCTATGCAAACTCCCTACGCGGCAAAGTGATCCGCACAGAGGAGCAAATGGATCTTCGTGTTCACGAATCCCCTGCATCTGTCATTGCACGTACTCGTAAAGAAGATGAGCTAGGTGTTGGCAACTATCAACCCTAAGTAATAATCTAACGATAGGATATTCAGTGACCGATACAACAACTTTGCAAATCGCAACACAAGAAATCTTTCTAGAACCCGCAGATAACCAGCGTTTAATGAGCCTCTGCGGGCCATTTGATGACAATATTAAGCAACTTGAACGCCGTCTTGCCATCGAAATTAACCGACGCGATAACCGTTTTAAAATATCGGGCAAACCACTTAATGTACAAGCGGCAAGTAAAATTTTACGCCAGCTGTATGTGGATACCTCCCCTGTGCGCGGTGTTATTCCGGATATAGACCCTGAAAACATTCACTTAGCGATACTCGATAGCCGTGTCTTAGAGCAATCCGCTGACAGCGTGCCAGACTACGGTAAGGCCGTGAATATCAAAACAAAACGTGGTGTAATCAAGCCTCGTACACCAAACCAAGCGCAATATATCGCAAATATTTTAGACCATGATATTACGTTTGGGATTGGCCCTGCTGGGACAGGGAAAACATACTTAGCTGTTGCCGCTGCTGTTGATGCACTAGAGCGCCAAGAAGTTCGCCGAATATTGCTAACTCGTCCAGCTGTTGAGGCTGGTGAGAAGCTCGGTTTCTTACCGGGGGATCTAAGCCAAAAAGTTGACCCTTATCTTCGCCCCCTTTATGACGCCTTATTTGAAATGTTAGGCTTTGAAAAAGTTGAAAAACTGATTGAGCGAAACGTGATTGAAGTTGCGCCATTGGCGTATATGCGCGGCCGCACCTTAAATGATGCTTTTATTATTTTAGATGAAAGCCAAAACACGACCATCGAACAGATGAAAATGTTTTTGACGCGTATTGGGTTTAATTCCAAAGCGGTGGTAACAGGGGATATTACTCAAGTTGACTTACCGCGCGGCAGTAAATCGGGTTTACGTCACGCCATAGAAGTCCTTTCTGGGGTTGATGATTTAAGCTTTAATTTTTTCCACAGTGAAGACGTTGTTCGTCACCCAGTAGTGGCTAAAGTTGTTATGGCTTATGAAGCATGGGAAGAGCAAGACAATAAGCGCCGCCAGCAGTTACGTGAAGAAAAAGAACGACAACAGCAATTTGAAAAGCAGGAAAACCAATAAATGAGTGGCATCGATATTATTCTCGATTTACAAATTGCATGTGAAAATCCGGACGGCTTACCCTCTGAAGCTTTATTTGAACGCTGGTTAGCCGCAGTACTGCCTAAATTTCAAGCGCAAAGTGAAGTCACCATTCGCATTGTAGACGAAGCGGAAAGCCATCATTTAAACTTAACCTACCGAGGAAAAGATAAGCCCACAAATGTATTATCTTTTCCTTTTGAAGCACCGCCGGAAATTGAGCTGCCATTATTAGGCGATTTAATTATTTGTCGTCAAGTTGTTGAGCAAGAAGCGATTGAACAACAAAAAAGTGCTGAAGAGCACTGGGCACATATGGTGATCCACGGTTGCTTACATCTACTAGGTTATGACCATATTGAAGATGATGAAGCTGAAGAAATGGAAAGCTTAGAAACTGAAATCTTAGCAGAATTAGGTTATGACGACCCCTATCTTGCAGAGAAAGCATGATCTAACTATAATTTTTCTAGTTATCTTTTATAAAAAAGCATTATTTTACAAAAAACTGACGGTAATTATGAGGATAAACCGTCAGTTTTATGCTAAAAAAGAATCAAGCAAGTTGTTTTTATTAACTAACCTAGCTCTAAATACTTTAACTTGTGCTATTAAACCCATAGCCGAGTACAGCTAACAGCGCTGTAGTTCAAAGTATGTCGAGTATTTTATTGAGGAATACAAAATTAACCGCCATGAGCGACGATAACTCTTCGAGTAGCGATAACCCTGGTCCTAAGAAAGGGTTTTTTGCACTATTAAATCACCTGTTCCACGGTGAACCTAAAAATCGTGATGACTTAGTCGAATTAATCCGCGACTCTGAACAAAACGATTTGATTGATCCTGATACCCGCGAAATGCTTGAAGGGGTAATGGACATTGCGGATCAACGCGTACGCGATATTATGATCCCGCGTTCCCAAATTGTTACCTTAAAACGCAATCAAACGCTTGATGAGTGCCTTGATGTCATTATTGATTCAGCCCACTCACGCTTCCCTGTTATTAGTGAAGATAAAGACCACATAGAAGGTTTATTAATGGCAAAAGATTTGCTGCCATTTATGCGCACTGACGCAGAACCTTTTAGTATCGATAAAGTCTTACGTCAAGCAGTTGTTGTACCTGAAAGTAAGCGAGTAGACAGGCTACTCAAAGAGTTCCGCTCTCAACGCTACCATATGGCTATCGTCATTGACGAGTTTGGTGGTGTGTCAGGGCTTGTTACCATTGAAGATATTTTAGAGCTTATTGTTGGCGAAATCGAAGACGAATATGACGACCAAGATGACGTTGATATCCGTCAACTCAGTCGGCATTCTTATTCTGTCCGCGCGCTGACGCAGATAGAAGACTTCAATGATGCTTTTAATACACAATTTAGTGATGAAGAAGTTGATACCGTGGGCGGTTTAGTTATGCAAGCCTTTGGTCACTTACCTTCCCGTGGTGAAGTTATCACTATAGACAATTACCAATTTAAAGTTGCCATGGCAGACAGTCGTCGAATTCTTCTGCTTCACGTGAAAATTCCAGATGACGCGCCAGTTCCGACTTTGGAAGAAGAACAGACTTAATGAATTCAACGTCTATTTATAAAAGTCAGCGGTTACGGTTACTGCTGGCTTTACTATTTGGAGCCAGTGGAACACTGGCTTTTTCGCCTTTTGATATCTGGCCCGCTGCACTACTTTCTATTCTTTTCCTTCAATTACTCACCTTACAGCGGACGGTTAAGCAATCTTTTTCGATTGGCTTTGCTTGGGGGTTTGGTTTATTTGGTAGCGGTGTCAATTGGGTTTACGTGAGTATTGCTGACTTTGGTGGAATGCCTGGCCCTGTTAATGTACTTATCGTTATTCTTCTGGCGGCATATCTCTCTCTTTATACCGGTCTATTTGGGGCATTACTCACTAAATTTGCTCCCAGTGCCAATATCTGGCGTTTAGTCTTCCTTGCACCTGCACTTTGGCAGTTAACTGAATTCCTACGAGGTTGGGTATTAACTGGCTTCCCATGGCTCCAATTTGGTTATAGCCAAATTGATGGGCCAATGAAAGCATTAGCACCAGTTTTTGGTGTTGAAATGGTTACCTTGTTGCTATTTAGTATCAGTGGCCTATTAGTGCTAGCGATAATACGCCGCAGTTTTATGGCCTTAATAGCGGCTGCGGTTTTATTGTTTGCCCCCCTACTTGCCAAAAATATTCAATGGTTCACCCCTCTTGAAGCCAAAAAAATGCAAGTCGCTTTAGTACAAGGCAATATTCCCCAATCGATGAAATGGGAAGCCAGCTTTTTACAAAAGACCAAAGACACCTATATGGAGTTATCAAGGCCTTATATAGGTAAAGCTTCACTGATCATTTGGCCCGAATCTGCCGTCCCTTCCGTTGAACTCGATAACCAAGCTTGGTTAAAATCCCTCGATCAACTGCTGGCAGGCTCTAATACGCGCTTAATAACCGGAATTGTCGATGCAAGGCCAGCGAATGGTGAGTATGAATTTTTTAATACTATTATCGTATTAGGTGATAAAACGCCGTATCTTTACCCTTCTAAAAATCGTTATAACAAACACCATTTAGTTCCATTTGGCGAGTTTGTTCCCTTAGAGGATATACTACGCCCTATTGCCCCTTTCTTTAACTTACCTATGTCAGGTTTTAGCCGAGGTGATTATCAACAAGCTCAGCTAGCGGTAGGGAATATGCATCTTACAGCCGCAATTTGCTATGAGATAATCTTAGGTACGCAAGTTAGAGATAACTTTAAGCCAGATAGCGATTACTTACTTACCGTATCGAATGACGCATGGTTTGGAAAATCGATTGGTCCATGGCAGCATTTCCAAATGGCTCGAATGCGTTCGTTAGAATTAGGTCGCCCATTACTACGCTCAACCAATAATGGAATTACTGCTGTGATCAGCGCTGACGGGACAATCCAAGATATACTGCCTCAGTTTAAAACAGCGGTACTTGCCACTGATGTCATCCCGACGACAGGGTTAACGCCTTATGCACGTTGGAGCAATTACCCAATGTGGGCCGTGGTTGTCATCTTTGGCTTACTAGGTTTCACAATGAACCGACGTAGAAAAATTTAATCTGTCATCAGCCTCAATAAGCAAAAATATTGAGGCTGATGAAACTAAACTAACCAACAAGTAACCCTCGTAAATCTGAGATTTTCACTGTAACAATACAGCCCGCATTAAACTGTAAAAAATCATCTTCTATTCCATCTGAGAAAATAACGCCATTATCAGGCATCAACGATTCAAGCATTAAAGGTGATTCTGTTTCTATCGTGCCAAACACCCATTTCGTGCCCGTTGTTTTACTTAAAAAAGGCTCCCTAACGCTAAATTGCAATTTATTGTCTCCCCAACCAAATCCATTAGAAAGGGGATGATGTGCCACGCCTGTAATCGCTTTAGCTCCAGCTAAAATAGATTGAAACCACCCCGTTGAACCCAACCCTGTTGAAACTATAATTCCAGAAGAAGATTGAAACTCTTTCTCCCCTTTCCAATTCAATAAATAACGCGCAGAGGTATGGCTTTTCGGGCCAATGAACAAGTCATTCACCGCTAATAATGATTGACCATCATTGGTTGTTGCTTGTGCAAAAGTAACTGTTTTTTGCTCTGCCTTGCCTTGTATTGTTTTTTGTACAACTTCCTTTAGTTGGCCTATTTCAAAAGGTAATAATTTGCCATCCCATCTCGCTGGGTCTGGGTTAATCGCAATAATAGGCTGCCCATTCAGATACTTTAACGTATTGGCAACTAAGCCATCCTGCCCGATCACAACCACAATATCTTGCTTAGAAAATTGGTAACTGGGTAATAGTTTTCTTTCTAATAATTGAAACCTACCTAATGGTTTTAATATTGATTCAGCTTGGATTAATTGCCTCTGATAAAGATCATGCTCATTAAGATAATCATCAACTTCCACATGGTTATGCTCTAAATAGAATTTCGCTTGTGGCCATGTATTAAAGCGTTCAATCAATTCCTGTAAGCGCGTCTTACGTGTTACTAATACAAATCTAGCATTATCCATTCCTTCCATTACTTCCCTCCTTTTTTCATTAATTGACCAAATAGATCAGGTGATAGATTAAGTTCCCCTATCTTCCCTGCATTTTGAGCCAGTGACTCAAAAGCCATTGCCATTAATTGTTCTGGGTTCATTTTTGCCAGCGCTAGCGCTTTTAAATTTTCAACGGGTAACTGGCTATAGGCTTTCATTTTGGTTTCAATAGCATAAGCATCTGCTTCTGATTGAATACGCTGGTTTCCCACACTGAGTGTGACTAACTCTTGGCGCTTTGCCTCCGCACTAACTTGCGCAACCAACTCTTCTTGCTCTATTTCTGCTCGTTCACGTAATAGCTTACGTTCATTATCAAGGCGAGCTTCTTCAATTTGTTGTTCTTTTGCTTGAACAGATAAATCCGTTTCTAATTCCGCTTCTTTAATCGTTCTTTCTTGTTCAACAGAAAATTTGCGTCTTGCGTAAATAGCATCATCCGCTTCTTTTAGAATTGACTCCCTCGCTTGCGCCTCTAACGCTTTAAGAGTTTCAGGTGAAGGCGCTATTGCAGCAAAAGAGACGTCTAAAATTTCAAGGCCTAATGATTCAATTAGCGTTTGTTCTGCCAGTTGTTGAGTGACTAAAGTCACTAATGATTGGCTAATAAGTAATGCATCACGCAATGAAGTCGTTTGAATTCTGGCTTGGATAATAGTTTGCGCAGCCCTCACTACTCTATCACTCAATTTAAGTGGGTCTTCAGAAGCGTGATTTTTTCCATCTTTAGTTAAATTGAAATTTAATACATTTGCTGTTTTTTCTGGGTTCTTCACTTGAAATGAAATTTGCCCCTGAATGCGTAAACTTTGAAAATCCGCAGTTTGTAAATTAAAAATAAAAGGAGCTTCTTGAGCGCTTAACGGTAATGCCGCAATAGATGTCTTATCCGAGTTATACCAAAAACTAATCCCCTTTCCTTGCTTACGCACTTTCCCATTCACTGACTGAATAACAAATGTAGATGAGTCTGCTTTGAAATATTTAAAATTGAACATAGTCCACCTCTCATTAATGTCCTTATGACTTTAATTAATTATTGTCCTATAGACACAAACAAGTCAAGCACTAAATGTCTTAATGACATTAATTGGCTTTTAGCGTATGATAGCTCTATTGATTTGAGTGCAATTTAAAGTAGGTAACAATATGAATGAAAAAGAATTTTTAGCAGGATATAACAAAAATGAATATCTCTCACCACTGCTGACTGTTGATGCCGTCTTGTTCACATATCATGAAAACACACTCAAAGTCTTATTAGTCGAAAGGGCAAATTTCCCTGAAAAGGGGAAATGGGGGTTACCTGGTGGCTTCGTTGATGAACAAAATGATAAAACTATCGAAGAGACAATCCTACGTAAGCTAAAAGAAAAAACTGGGGTTATTCCGCCTTATGTTGAACAACTTTGTACGGTAGGTAATAAACAACGTGATCCTCGGGGTTGGTCTGTCACTGTCTGTTATACCGCTTTAATTGCTTATCAAGATTGTGAAGCTCATATTGAGACCGTCGAATCAGTAAAATGGGTATCTATTGATGACATCGCTACATTGCCTCTGGCATTTGACCATTTACAACTCTATCAACAGGCTCGTGAGCGCTTACAACAAAAATCACTTTATTCCATCGTACCCGGCTTTGCTTTACCTGACGTTTTTACACTGTCTGAATTGCAGCATGTCCATGAGGTTTTAATTGGTAAGACTTTGCAAAATAAGTCTTTTAGACGTCGTTTAGAACAAGCAGACTTGCTTATCGATACAGGGGAAAAACGCCATGAACGCGGCCGACCAGCCAATTTATACCGCTTAAAACCCCAATCGGCTGAATACCGTTTTATTCGTAATTTAGAGTTTTAATCATGAGTACGCCTGATAAATAGCGATTATCAGGCGCAATGATAAAGGTCAGAGGCAAATAGCAGGAGTAACAATATAGGTAAAAATTAATTTATTGGATTTATAATAATTATGTGTGATCCCATCAGGGAACATTTCATGTAAAATTTTCATTCCTGCATCCTTACCGCAGTAATTTATATCTAAGACCTTACGCATGTTCTGCTGCCAGCTATTACTCTCTAGCACATTGTCAGGGATCCCTTTGATAGTATATTGATAAAACAACATGCCATTTTTTTCTGTCACCTCTGTTAATAATGTTACATCATCAATCAACATAGGTAATGATTTCGCCATTTCAGACAAAAAAATGCCACGCAGCATTGTCGGGTCATCATCTGACTTGGCATTAAATGCATTGATTTTATCTTCTGTCGAATTGCTTTTAATTTCATCAACGCGCTGTTTTAATTCTGAATTCGCAGTTGCTACAGAAGACGGCTCAGATTTTGCTTTTTCTTCCGTATCAGGCGAGCACCCAACCATTAATACTGCACCTAACAGTAAGCATACTGTTTTTTTGAACACTACCATCCCATCCACCTATTTTATTATTTATATAGCAGGATGAGTTTACCATAATGATAAATTAAACTTATAGACAGAAAAATCCCCTTTTAACGAGCGAGGGGATCATAAAAATATTAAAATGAGGCTAACCACATACGCATTTTTAAACCATAAGAGCTAGTCCAGCCTGAAGTAAAACTAACTAACTCGCCGTTATCAATTACCATAAACGTCGGTGTTGCACTGACTCCTACCGCATTCGAGAGCTGCCCACTACTGTCATTGATAACAGGGAAGTTTAAATCCTTTTTTTCCATCCCTGAGACTAAGCGAGCCGTTTCACCGGAACGTATGGCAACAGAAATAATCGGCATACCTGATTGATTTAAATCTGAAACTGTTGGCGAAGTTAGATTGCACACACCACACCATGTAGCCCAAAAATAAACCAATATCGGTTTTTCTTTACTTAACTCAGCTAATGAAACCGTTTCACCATTAACTAAAGTATGTTGTTCCAACAATGCAGGGGCTAAAGTTTGTGGTTTACGCCACAAGTCCATTACTGTAAAGGCAACAAACAATATAATGGCTAAAACGATAATTTCTTTAGACCACTTTTTCAGTCTATTCATACGGTTATTAACCTATTTGTTATCAAATAGTACAAATTTAAAGTGTAGCAAAGCAAAGCATTTAATCGAAATTAATGCTTTGTCATTAAGTTAAAATGCTTTCTTTGCTGATTCGCTAATACTTTTCTAAGTCAATCTTAAGCTTAGCTTTATCCCCTAAATAATTCGTGTTGTGGCTAGGCGGCAAGTGAAACTAAGCCCTAGGAGCATACATCAGTATGTGACTAGGGTTAGTATGCCAAGCCAACAACGCCACAGCGCGAAGTATAACAAGGATATTATTTGAGCTTAGCCAACTGCTCTTTCACTATCGCTTCAAACTGCTGCGCATCAATAGCCCCTGGGATCATTTCTTCACCGACTAGTGTCGCTGGTGTCCCATTAACTCCCAGTTTTTCAGCTAACATCATATTAGTACGAATACCTTCACGGCTTTTTTCGCTCGCTTTCAGTTTATCATTACCCGTCGCTTTCAGCGCTTCTTTGATATTCGCATCAGACAGCATGCCTTGCTTTTGCATAAATTTATGATGTAACGCTTCAAACGCCTTTGGATTCTCTTGCCATAATGTCATCGTTAATTGAGCCGAATCCATTGAAGTCTGGCCTTTAAATGGCAGATATTTGATAACCACAGCAACATCATTTGGATATTTTTTCACGATATCCTCTAGTTGTGGGTCAAAACGTTTACAGAATGGGCAGTTAAAATCAGTAAAGTTGACCAAAACTAGCTTCGCATTTTTATTACCTAAAACTGGGCTAGTTGGGTCATTAAATAATGCCTCTTTTTCCATTTTTAGCGTTTCTTTCATCTGCGCTTGTTGCTTCTCACCCTGTTTGGCTTGCAGTGCGACGATCGCCTCTTCTAAAATCTCAGGGTTTTCTACTAACGTATCTCTGACTAACTTACGAACTTGTGCTTCCTGTTCTGCATTTAGTGGCGCGGCTTGTGCCATTGCACCAAACATAAGTGATGAAAATAGAACAGCTAAAATTGTTTTATTCATTTTGTGGCTCCTTTGGCCTGATTCATAACTGATATTAACGACTCACGGTCAAGTATAGTTGACAGTACTTCGCCTTCGGCCAAGTTAGGGCCATAAATTTGATTAAATGGAACAGCTACCTGCCCACGTTTTTGTAAGAAGGCAGTAATTTCTGGTGATGGTTTCGTCCAATCACCACGTAAAGCGACGACGTCAGGCTCACTAAGAAGCTGCTGAATATCATCTCTCAATAACACATTGTATTTATTCGCCTTACAAGTCACACACCATTCAGCGGTTACATCAATAAAGACACGTTTATTATCGGCCAGTGCATCTGTAATTGCCTGCTCAGTTAATGGCTGCCAATCTACACTATCCTTTACTAAAGAACGGCTTCCGGTATGTTGCTCTTGCGTCATCCACACAAAACCAATAGCGAAAACAGCAAATAACAACAATGGCAAGAACGCAGCTCGTACCCCTCTTTTTATCGCAATAAAAACCACCAGCAGTACTAAGAAAATTACCGCTATAGCTGTTGATACTGTGACACCAAAATGAGGAATTAATAAGCTAATTAACCACAAGCTGGAGAGGAGCATCATCACCCCAAGCACAGCACGTAATTTTAGCATCCACATGCCAGGTTTTGGTAATAACCTTGATATTACTGGGAAAGCGGCGATTAATAACCAAGGCAAACTCATCCCGACTCCCAGAGCCGTGAAAATCAACCATAACTCTTCCATCGGGGCGGTAAGTGCAAAAGCAACTGCGGTGCCCAAAAATGGTGCAGAGCAAGGGGTCGCTAGCAGGGTTGCAAAAACGCCTTGCCAGAAATGCCCACTGTTTCCATGCCCACCAGCGGTTGCAAGACGAGTGTTAGCCTTACTCCCTAAATTAATTTCAAATAAGCCAAATAAATTAGCAGTAAACAGTGCTGTAACTAGCACCATAAAACCAATAAACCATGGGTTTTGAAACTGAATTCCCCAGCCAACGGCTTGTTGCCCAACACGTAACAGCGTCATGAGTAAAGCAAGTAACCAGAAGGAAACTAAAATTCCTAAGGAAGATAATAAAAATTGGCGACGAATGGTTTTTTGTTCACCTTGAGGCACCATCAATACAGAGCCCAGCTTCATCGCAAGCACAGGAAGAACACATGGCATTAAGTTAAGGATTAACCCACCAACCAAGGCAAATACCACCACTTGCCATAAGGAAATTGCACTTCCAGCGCTACTTCCACCAATAGTTCCTGAAAATGAACCAACTTGACTATTAATTTGCTGAGAAATATCACCATCACTCACAACAAATGAAACAGTTTTACCGGTTAAATCTGGGGATTCCCCACCCCAATCATCACCAACGTCGATAGTTGCTGTTAAATGTTCCCCTGAGACTTCAATCTCAGGCACCCCTAATGTGGCACCTTCAACAACATCAGTGAAGATATTCGGTTTCCCCCACGAGCTACCTGAATTTTTTTGTAATTCAATAACGAGCTTGTCATGGGCAAAACCAACTTTAGTTTGCTCAACTAAACCACTTGTTGGCGGTACTGCCCCTTTCGCTTGGTTAAACGCCCAAGTAAAATCAGCAGGAACAGGCTCAGTTAAATCGAGCTCAAACGGATAATCCGTTAAAATACAAACGTTACTACAAGTCGATAATGTTAATGTCCCAGCCAGTTTATCTAGTTTTTCAGTACTTTTGACTGTAATAGGGAAAACAACATCCCCCATATAGCCTTGAGTTGATACCCCTGCGACATCAAAACGCCCAGGCGTTGGCCATTGCCAATCGGTGGACTCTACAGGTGATGACCACACAATTTCAGGTGCAACGCCCCCCTCTCCCGGTGAGCGCCAATAAGTTTTCCAGCCATCATCCAGTTTCACATCAAGCAAAATATCGATTTTACCCTGTTCTTGGGTAGAACTGAGTAACCTCACTTGTGCATGCCTTGGGGTGTTATCTCTCATCCACCCGTTATTCGCTGGTTGCAACCACCCCGTATCCGCAGCATGAATGCTGCTCGAAAAAAGAGCAAATAAAATTAAAAATGAATTAATCAAAAAACGCATTGTTTCCTCCAGAATAAATTACACAAACAGATCCCTATTTGTTGTGTGCTAATTCCGAAGATTACAAAACTGTAAATGTCGTCTGACACGAGGGGGGGCATGTTTCTCTTCGTTGTTAGCTCTAGATATAAATAGATTAGTGCAAAATAGAGTTAATGCAGCTAAAGAAAGAAACATAAAGAAGAATGGTTCAATAACAGCAGGCAACAATGTCATTAATGACTTCGCGCTAAGTTCACAACTGGAAAGTTGAGTGCTACTGTTATCACTCTGTTCTATTTGAGGTTGTTCGACATAGCTAAAGCTATACCCGGTAGGGTCTTGCGCCTGTACTAACACATTAGGCACAAAAAAATTGGCGAACAGACGCTCTCCGACAGCACGTTGGTTCATACAAACCAACACCATCAGACAGGCGAGTATCACTAATCCTTTACCTAATTTCAAATGCCTGTTCATGCGTATCTCGGTATATCTTCCTGAAATAACACCAATTATATGGTTTACACGCTAGTAGCAATGATAAAAACCATGCTTTGATTAATACCATTACACCATCTATAAGTTAAATAGAGGTTACATCTTACACAGCAAAACATTCCGTACAAGTATCATCATCTAACTTTACAAAAAAACATTCCTTTTTAGCTCAATGAAAATCTAAACACATCTAAAAGTAGGCACAAAAATTGCTTTATTTTAATCATCGAGTGAAAACGAAATGATTTGCACTCTAACGGTGCATGATTGTCGGATTTAAACAAATTTTAGCCGCTGTTTATCATGTTAGTGCAGCAATTCAAGAAATCGCCAAATAATATGCGAGACAGCTCCCGAAATTGAAACAATTTGTTTTCATTAATTAACAAATTTAATTACTTTTTAACAATAATAAAACATATAGCGGATAATCGCGGCATTGTCTAAATCAGCAAAATATCCGCAAACACAACACAACAAAGCCAAAGTCATTCAAGGGGTATCTAACGGAAGAACAACAGTTTAGCTAACAGCAGCTTTAACCGCAATTAGCCCAACTGACGCTCGCCCGTCAAGATAGCGTTTGAAATACGATGGGTTTACACCGATGGTCTAAAGGAGCTGTAATTATGCGTATAAGTAAGCTTGTATTATCAATGATGATTTTAGGTGCAACCTGCGCTGTTCAAGCAGAAGAGCTAAACGGTACTCTGAAAAAAATCAAAGACAACGGTGTAATTGTTGTTGGTCACCGTGAATCCTCTGTCCCATTTTCCTACTATGATAATAGCCAAAAAGTCGTTGGTTACTCACAAGATTATTCCAACGAAATTGTCGATGCAGTAAAGAAAAAACTCAATATGCCTGATTTACAGGTCAAACTGATCCCGATTACTTCACAAAATCGTATTCCATTACTGCAAAATGGCACATTTGATTTCGAGTGTGGCTCAACCACCAATAACTTAGAGAGACAAAAACAAGCTGCATTCTCTAACACTATCTTCGTGGTCGGCACACGCTTGTTAACCAAAGGTGATTCAGGTGTGAAAGATTTCGCAGATTTAGCTGGGAAAAACGTCGTGGTTACCTCTGGTACCACCTCTGAAATTCTACTCAATCAGTTAAATGACGAAAAAAATATGAAGATGCGCATTATTAGCGCCAAAGACCACGGTGATTCATTCCGTACCTTAGAATCCGGTCGTGCAGTTGCCTTTATGATGGATGATGCGCTGTTAGCGGGTGAGCGTGCTAAAGCTAAAAAACCTGAAATCTGGGAGATAGTCGGTACACCGCAAACTGAAGAGGCCTATGGCTGCATGTTACGTAAAGATGACCCTCAGTTTAAAGCTCTCGTTGATGAAACTATCGCCAATGCACAAACATCAGGCGTCGCAGAGAAGTCCTTTGAGCGTTGGTTCAACCAGCCAATTCCACCCAAAAATCTCAACCTGAAATTTACGTTATCCGATGAAATGAAAGCCCTATTTAAAGCACCGAATGACAAAGCATTAAACTAATAAAAAGACAAACAGGGTATTACTGTGAAGTAGATAGTGGCAAGGCGGTCGTTCCCCGCCTTGCATACTTATCGATAACAGTATTCGGGGATCTAATTGCCCACAGGAAGTCAACATTATGTCTATTGATTGGAATTGGGGGATTTTCCTTCAGGAAGCCCCGTTTGGGAATACCACCTATCTAGGGTGGTTAATATCTGGCCTTGAAGTCACCGTTACACTTTCTATTTGTGCATGGATTATCGCATTCTTAGTCGGCTCAATTTTTGGTATTCTACGTACCGTACCTAATCGTTACTTAGCCTTTATTGGCACTGCCTATGTTGAGTTATTCCGTAATGTACCATTGATTGTGCAATTCTTTACATGGTATTTGGTGATCCCTGAGCTGCTGCCTCGCTCCATTGGGGATTGGTTTAAAATGGAGTTAGACCCTAACTACCAATTTTTTATTTCTTCAATGTTATGCCTTGGGTTATTCACAGCCGCACGGATGACCGAACAAGTTCGAGCCGCTATTCAATCGCTCCCTCGCGGGCAGAAAAGCGCAGCTCTGGCGATGGGGCTAACTCTCCCACAAACATATCGTTACGTTTTATTGCCGAATGCTTACCGAGTAATATTGCCACCAATGACCTCAGAAATGTTGAATTTGGTCAAAAACTCAGCAATCGCATCAACAATCGGCTTAGTTGATATGGCTGCACAAGCGGGGAAACTACTGGATTACTCTGCTCATGCATGGGAATCATTTACAGCCATAACATTAGCTTATGTTGGTATTAACGTCATCATTATGATTTTAATGTCGCTACTCGAACGAAAAGTTCGTTTACCTGGCACTATTGGAGGGCGATAAGATGCTTTACGAATTTGACTGGAGCTCAATTGCACCGAGTATCCCCTTCTTAATTGATGGCTTTATTGTCACCGCTAAAATTACACTTACCGCCATTGTCGTCGGGATTTTATGGGGAACAGTCTTAGCTGTTATGCGGCTATCGCCTTTCAAGCCTATCAGTTGGTTTGCTGCCTTATATGTTAATACCTTTCGTTCTATCCCGTTAGTCATGGTTTTATTGTGGTTTTATTTGATTGTGCCTAGCTTATTACAAAATGTTCTAGGCTTATCACCAAAAAATGATATTCGTTTAATTTCAGCAATGATAGCCTTCTCCCTTTTTGAAGCGGCCTACTATTCAGAGATTATTCGTGCGGGTATACAGAGTATTTCCCGAGGTCAGGCATCAGCAGCATTAGCACTTGGTATGACAAATATGCAAACCATGAGGCTAGTTGTATTACCACAGGCTTTCAAAGCAATGGTACCATTGCTACTAACTCAAGGTATTGTCTTATTTCAGGACTCCTCATTGGTATACGTCCTAAGTTTGACGGACTTCTTCCGGACAGCCACTAACATTGGCGAACGGGATGGCACACAGGTGGAAATGGTACTATTCGCAGGTCTGGTGTACTTTATAATCAGTTTTGGCGCTTCCATGTTAGTGAATTATCTTAAGAAAAGGACTGTTTCATGATTACCCTGAAAAATGTATCTAAATGGTATGGCCAATTTCAGGTGCTTACAGACTGCACAACTGAAGTCAAAAAAGGCGAAGTCGTGGTAGTGTGTGGGCCATCTGGCTCTGGTAAATCCACATTAATAAAAACAGTGAATGGCTTAGAACCTATTCAGCAGGGTGAAATTTTTGTGAATGATATTCAAGTTAATAGCAAAAAAACTGACCTTGCAAAGTTGCGTTCTAAGGTGGGAATGGTGTTCCAGCACTTCGAGCTATTTCCGCATCTATCAATTATAGAAAACCTAACATTGGCACAAGTCAAAGTATTAAACCGAGATAAAAAAGCCGCTGAAGCTAAAGGGTTGAAACTCTTAGAACGAGTTGGCTTAACAAGCCATGCGAACAAATTCCCTGCTCAATTATCAGGGGGACAGCAACAACGTGTCGCCATTGCCCGCGCACTTTGTATGAACCCTATTGCAATGTTATTTGATGAACCAACATCTGCTCTTGACCCTGAAATGATCAACGAAGTACTTGATGTCATGGTTGAATTAGCTCATGAAGGGATGACCATGATGGTGGTTACCCATGAAATGGGCTTCGCCAAAAAAGTAGCAAACCGCGTGATCTTTATGGATGAAGGGAAAATTGTTGAGGACAGTAAAAAAGAAGACTTTTTCGCTAACCCACAATCTGAACGTGCTAAAGATTTCCTTGCGAAAATACTTCATTAATTCATCTCAATAATATATCTAAACAACGTGGCAGGGCTCCCTTGGAGTCGCTGTCACGTAATCTTCCATAATTTATCGTCTAACCGCATTTTTCTTAACAACCATGAAAATCAACCGACAAAATATTTCCATCTTATAGATTACTCACCCCGACGAATTAGACTGTACTCACTGCGATTTCACCACGTTATTTACACAAGAATTATGTACACAAGAATTGTTGTGTCGAGGGTTATAATAAAGCGCTATACCGTTGCACCAAAAAACGCTCATGAAACCGCACTATTTTGGTATAAAGCGCTTTAGCTCGTCATTCTTCTTTAGTCATTTTTTTAAATATTAACTGCCCCATTACGCCACCGCCACCATCATTTGGGTGGTTAACACCATCCATTACATTCACAGATGCAAAATCAAATGGTGAGACACCTTCTAAACAGGCAGCATTTACCCCGTATTCCTCTGGGTTTGATCGCCGTTGATGAAAGGTATAAATGCCGCACACCGAACAAAAAAAATGAACAGCTTGATGAGTATTAAAACGATATTCTGTTAACTTATCTTTTCCTTCCAAAAGTTTAATCCCTGATAATGGTGCAGAAACAGCGACAGCCCCTCTCATCGCACAGAAAGAACAATTGCAGCGCCTAGCCGTATTTAACCCATCGGTTAATTTCACTGTAAACTTTATTGCCCCACAGTGGCATTGAGCTTTAATCGCGTTCATTTGTTTCCCCTTTTATCGGTATCACCTCTAATTTACGTTCAATGAGTTCATCTTATTTAAGGAATTCATGCTTTTTCATTCGGGACAATAAAGACAATACTCTTTCTATAGAAATAAACAACAACTTGCTGAATTCAAAATAGTTCAAGAAACCACTACCATTTAGCTGTTTTTTTAGTTAAGTTGTTTGGTTATCGGCATAAAATATGCTGATCCCGTTCCCCGAAAAGCAATATTCAGCTTCCCCCCGCAGGTTCAGCTAATCAACTATTGTTGTTTTCGGTACAGATCCGCTATGCTATGCGGATCTAAATAAAGATAGACATCCACGCTACAGATGTAGCATTTATATTCACCATAGGATTATCGGTGCCATGCAAGAACAATATCGTCCAGAAGATATAGAGCCTAAAGTACAGCGTCACTGGGATGAAAAAGAAACTTTCAAAGTGACAGAAGACAACAGCAAAGAAAAATACTACTGCCTGTCCATGCTACCTTACCCTTCTGGTCGACTACACATGGGCCACGTACGTAACTACACCATCGGTGACGTTATTTCTCGTTACCAACGCATGTTAGGGAAAAATGTACTCCAACCAATCGGTTGGGATGCGTTTGGCCTACCTGCTGAAGGTGCTGCGGTTAAAAACAACACAGCTCCTGCACCTTGGACATACGCCAATATCGATTACATGAAAGGCCAGCTAAAAATGTTGGGCTTTGGTTACGACTGGAACCGTGAAGTCACAACCTGTACCCCTGAGTATTACCGTTGGGAACAATGGTTCTTCACTAAATTATATGAAAAAGGTTTAGTGTATAAAAAAACCTCAGCGGTTAACTGGTGTCCACACGATTTAACTGTACTCGCCAATGAGCAAGTTGTTGATGGTTGCTGCTGGCGTTGTGATACCCCAGTTGAACGCAAAGAAATCCCACAATGGTTTATTAAAATCACAGATTACGCAGAAGAACTGCTCAATGACCTCGATAAACTCGAAGATTGGCCAGAGCAAGTTAAAACGATGCAACGTAACTGGATCGGCCGCTCAGAAGGGACTGAAATCACCTTTAATGTAGCCGAACGTGATGAAAAATTAACCGTTTATACTACCCGCCCAGACACTTTTATGGGGGCGACTTACGTGGCTGTTGCCGCAGGTCACCCTTTAGCTAAAGAGGCAGCGACTAACAACCCTGAATTAGCTCAATTTATTGATGAGTGCCGTAATACCAAAACCGCAGAAGCGGATATGGCAACCATGGATAAAAAAGGGATGGCAACAGGGTTATTCGTTGTGCATCCATTAACCCAAGAAAAACTGCCAATTTGGGTCGCTAACTTTGTTTTAATGGAATACGGTACGGGTGCTGTCATGGCAGTTCCTGCTCACGACCAACGTGACTGGGAGTTTGCACACAAATACAACTTACCTATCAAAGCCGTTATTGCTGATGCAGAAGGCAACGAGCCTGATTTATCGCAAGAAGCTATGACGGATAAAGGTTCTCTGATTAATTCAGGTGAATTTAGCGGGTTAGATCACGAAGCTGGTTTCAATGCGATATCAGACAAACTGGTTGCTCTTGGCGCAGGTCAACGTAAAGTAAATTATCGTTTACGTGACTGGGGGGTTTCACGTCAACGTTATTGGGGTGCACCTATCCCAATGGCAACATTAGAAGATGGCACAGTCGTTCCAATTCCTGAAGATCAACTGCCAGTAATTTTACCTGAAGATGTCGTAATGAATGGTATTACTAGCCCGATTAAAGCCGACCCTGAGTGGGCTAAAATCACGATTAATGGTCAGCCAGCCCTGCGTGAAACAGATACCTTCGATACTTTCATGGAATCATCTTGGTATTACGCTCGGTATACATGCCCACAACACAATGAGGGTATGTTAGACCCAACTGCGGCTAACTATTGGTTACCGGTTGATCAGTACATTGGTGGTATCGAACACGCTATCATGCACTTAATGTATTTCCGTTTCTTCCATAAATTAATGCGTGATGCAGGCTTAGTAAACTCCGATGAGCCAGCTAAACGTCTGCTGTGCCAAGGCATGGTATTAGCTGATGCATTCTACTACACCGGGAGTGACGGTCAGCGCGTTTGGGTTTCTCCAGCAGAAGCGATTGTTGAACGTGACGATAAGAACCGTATTATTAAAGCTGTAGACGCAGAAGGCCATGAACTGGTTTATACCGGTATGAGCAAAATGTCTAAGTCGAAAAACAACGGTATTGACCCACAATTAATGGTCGAAAAATACGGTGCCGATACCGTTCGTCTGTTTATGATGTTCGCCGCACCACCTGAATTAACCCTTGAATGGCAAGAATCTAGCGTAGAAGGTGCGAACCGCTTTGTTCGCCGTGTTTGGCGTTTAGTACACGAACACTCACAAAAAGGGGCAACCTTACCTTTAGATATCAGCACGTTAACGCCAGAGCAAAAAGACTTACGTCGCGACCTGCACAAAACGATTGCTAAAGTTACCGACGATGTTGGCCGCCGCTATGCATTCAACACTGCTATTGCTGCTGTGATGGAGTTCATGAACAAACTCGTTCGTGCCCCACAAGAGAGCGAACAGGACCGTGCGTTAGTTCAAGAATCTCTAGAAGCAATTACGTTAATGTTGTCACCGATTATCCCACATGCTTGCTTCGAAATGTGGCAAGCGCTTGGGCATAATGAAGATATTGATTTTGCTTCTTGGCCAGTTGCTGATGAGCAAGCGATGATTGATGACACCAAGCTGGTTGTTGTTCAAGTTAATGGTAAAGTCCGTGGTCGCATAACAGTTCCTGCTGATGCAAACCAAGAGTTTGTACTGGATATGGCACAAAAAGAGTCTAGCGTAGCGAAATACCTTGAAGGTGTTAGCATCCGCAAAGTAATCTATGTTCCAGGCAAATTGCTAAACCTTGTTGTAGGTTAATAGTTAGGTTGATGGCTGATAAGGAGGCCAGGTGCGTTATCTGATAACTTTATTTTTGAGCCTGGCGGTGCTAGTCACCGCAGGCTGCGGTTTTCGCCTTCAAGGAACCACCCAAATTCCTGAAGAACTGAAAACGTTGCAGCTGAGTTCAAGTGACCCATATGGCTATCCTACAAGGGCACTTAGGGAGCAGTTACGGCTGAATAACGTAACAATCCTTGAAACAGGCAACGCAAGTGTCCCTATTTTGAAAGTCCTCGGTTCCAATGAAAACACGGAAACCGTTTCGATTTATCAAGATGGTAAAGCAGCAGAAAAGCAACTTACACTTGTTATGAATGCGCAAGTATTGATGCCTGATGGCGCTATTTACCCGCTACAAAGTCGTGTTGAGCGTACTTTCTTTGACAACCCTTTAGAAGCACTTGCGAAAGATGCAGAAAAAGAAATTGTTAGGCAAGAAATGCAGGAGCAAGCTGCACGTAACTTAGTTCGTAAGTTACTGCTTGTCCACTCAGCCGAACTTGAAAAAGCAAAAAACCAAGCGGCTGATACGAACACGCAACCATAATGACGCGTATTTACCCTGAACAGCTGGCCTCTTCGTTACAAGAAACGCTAAGAGGCCGCTATTTGATTTGGGGCAATGAGCCCCTTCTACTTCAAGAAAGCCAAGATGCCATCCGCAAAGCTGCCCAACAACAAGGCTTTGAGGAACATTTTGTGTATTCTCTTGAGCAGAACACTGACTGGGATGAAATTTTTAGCCAATGTCAGGCGCTAAGCTTATTCGCTAGTCGTCAAACTCTGACGCTGTTATTACCTGAAAATGGCCCCAACGCAGCAATGGCGGAAAAATTAAGCCAGTTGTCGCAGTTACTTCACCCAGATCTACTCCTTGTGCTACGTGGACATAAACTAACAAAAGCCCAAGAAAACAGCGGGTGGTTTAAAGCCCTCAGTAAAGAGGCCGTGTATGTCAGTTGCCTGACGCCTGAATACCAACGGCTCCCTCAGTGGGTATCGAAACGCGCGTACAGTATGCGCTTATCTTTAGAAGCCGAAGCCAACCAACTGCTCTGTTATTGCTACGAAGGTAATTTACTAGGTTTGGCGCAAGCCCTTGAACGCCTGTCATTACTGTACCCTGATGGCAAACTCACCTACCCCCGAGTTGAAAATGCAGTTAATGATTCTGCCCATTTTACACCGTACCATTGGGTCGACGCGTTACTTGCAGGTAAATCACGCCGTTCATGGCATATTTTAGAACAACTTCAACATGAAGATGTTGAACCCGTCATTTTGTTACGTTCAATACAACGTGAATTAATACTGCTTATTACGTTAAAACGCCAATCAGTCACAACACCATTGAAAACGTTATTTGACCAACACAAAGTTTGGCAAAACCGCCGTGGAATGATCTCTGAAGCACTACAGCGTTTAACGTTGCATCAATTACAATCTGCACTAATGTTATTAACACAAGCTGAAATCCATATTAAACAAGATTTTAGTCACTCAGCATGGCCTGACCTACAATCACTATCTATGTTATTATGTGGTAAAGCATTTGCAGAGAATTTTATTCATGACTGACCATTTTTCGCCTAAAGATAAACACAATCACCTTCAAGCGTTATTTGGTGGGACATTTGACCCGATCCACTTCGGTCATTTACGCCCTGTTCAGGTTCTAGCTCAACAAGTTGGGTTAGAAAAAATTATTTTATTACCCAATCATGTCCCGCCACACCGTCCGCAACCAGAGGCTACCCCATTACAGCGTTTGGAAATGGTAAAATTAGCGGTTAAAAATAACCCGTTATTTGCCATCGACACTCGTGAGCTAGAAAAAGATAGCCCTTCATATACGATAGAAACACTTTCTCAACTACGCCAAGAAATGGGACCAACCCAACCCCTTGCGTTTATCATTGGGCAAGATTCCTTGTTATCTATTAATACATGGTACGAATGGGAGAAAATTCTTGATAATTGCCACTTATTAGTTTGTGCCCGCCCAGGATATGCTACGCAATTTACCGACCCCAAAATGCAAGCTTGGCTGGCACAACATCAAGCCACAACACCCTCGCAACTAAGCCAATCTGCCAATGGTTATATTTTTATTGGTGACACCCCTCTTATCAATATTTCTGCCACAGAAATACGTGAAAAACTAAATGCAGGGGACACCTGTAGCGAGCTTATCCCTGAAACCGTTCTTCAATATATTTACCAACAGCACCTTTACCAACGATAAGGAAGTTCTCTTATGGGGATGCAATTAGGGTAAGGTTCAAAAAAATATTGTTCACTCAAATAGTTATCAGGGTATTGCACCAATAATTGGCGCATCATTGCTAACGGCTGGCTTATTGGTAAATTCCCTTCTCGATAATCATTGATCAACCATAACAACCGTTTTTTTTCATCTGAGGTTGCTTTACGTTTAAAATATCCTTGCATATGGCTAAGCGCATTTACTTGAATATTTCTAGCTGGAAGGGACGAAAATATTTCCATTAGCCCTGCTTTGTAGTGGTTAAAAAAACCGTGGAGATCGCTTCCCTTACGAATACTTGCCACTAAGCGACCAGTTAATTGATACCCCACAGGAGAATATGCCATTATCAAATATTTATGGCGGCTATGAAATTGGATGATTTCAGCCTGTGTTAGGTGCTGGCATAAGTTATTAAGCCTTTGCAAAACATACAGTTTCGTTAAGAAACTATCCCAGTAGTCGACATCATGCCATTGCTCGTCAGTGATCACCGCAATACTCGCTGGAAATAACCCAGCCAATTGAAGCCTATCTTGCGCAGTGCAAATAATGCCATCTACGCGGTTGTGGGCTGAATTGACAACATCAGCCGTTAGGTATTCCACAATAGGCTCTACCCATGGTTGAATTTTCATGGGGAGATGACTAACCCCTTCAAATACGAAAATATTTGGCTTCATTATTTGCACAATATCCATCTCACTCTAAAATATTTGCTAGGGTGCGAATTTGTTGAGTTATTTTGTAAAGTTAACACAAACCTCTTGCTCAAGTGAGCAGATATCCCTATAAATTTCACTCCATAATGAATAAAAAAGAATTTAGCCGATTTTTCTTAAAATCTAGGGTAAAATGGCTTCGCTGAGAATGATTTTGATTCATTAGCTATCAGCAAACGCTTTATCTACAAACTACAAACAGTGTTTAATGTAATATTCTGTTTATTTGAATGAAAGGTGAACCTTTTGCAAGGAACTGAACTCCAACAATTTATTATCGATCAGCTTGATGATGCCAAAGCAGAAGACATTATCACTATCGATGTTCAAGGGAAATCAAGTATTACCGATCAGATGATCATCTGTACAGGGACATCAAGCCGCCATCTGATGTCTGTCGCTGACCGGTTAATAGATGCCTGCCGTAAAAATGGTTTAATGCCATTAGGTGTTGAAGGGCAAGGCATTTCTGATTGGATCGTAGTAGACCTAGGTGATGCTATTGTGCATATTATGCAAGACGAAAGCCGCCGCATGTACGAATTAGAAAAACTCTGGAGCTGAGTTTGAAATTACAACTCATCGCCGTTGGAACAAAAATGCCGGACTGGGTCCAGACCGGCTTTATGGATTACCTCCACCGTTTCCCTAAAGATATGCCGTTTGAATTAACGGAGATCCCCGCTGGGAAACGCGGGAAAAACGCAGATATAAAACGCATTTTAGAAAAAGAAGGCGAGTTAATGCTCGCAGCCGTGGGTAAAGGAAACCGTATTGTCACCTTGGATATTCCAGGAGATCGCTGGGATACTCCCAAACTGGCCATTCAATTGGATAAGTGGAAACAAGATGGCCGTAATGTCAGCTTATTGATCGGTGGTCCCGAAGGGCTAGCTCCCGCTTGTAAGGCGGCGGCTGAGCAAAGTTGGTCATTATCACCACTTACGCTTCCTCACCCACTAGTTCGTGTCCTTGTTGCCGAAAGTCTTTATCGCGCATGGAGTATTACGACTAATCACCCTTATCATAGGGAATAGTTTGGTTTGAATAAGTTCAAAATGGCAATGGGATGAAAACACAACGCACCCCTTTTCGCGACCACACCGCAGAATCTGTTTTGTTTATCCGCCGAGCGCTTATTGCTTTCGGCGTGATTGTCATTTTAACCTCGATCCTCGTGACCAATTTGTACCATTTACAAATTGTTCGCCATGAGGATTACCAAACTCGCTCTAATGATAACCGAATCAAATTGGTGCCCATTGCACCAAGCCGTGGCATTATCTACGATCGGCAAGGAACACAGCTCGCCCTAAATAGCACTTTTTATCAGTTAGAAATCGTGCCAGAGAAAGTCGATAACCTACAAGAAACCTTAGACAAACTTCGTGATATCGTTGATTTAACCGATGAGGATATTGCTAATTTTGAAAAAGAACGTAAGCGCTCACGTCGTTTTACCTCTATCGCCTTAAAAACACAATTAAATGAAGTTCAAGTGGCTCGCTTTGCCGTAAACCAATACCACTTCCCCGGTTTAGAAGTTAAAAGTTATCAACGTCGCTCCTATCCATATGGTTCTGCATTGACCCATGTCATCGGCTACGTCGCTAAAATTAATGATAAAGACATCGAGCGCCTTGATAAAGACGGGTTATTACCTAACTATGCGGCTAGCCATGATATTGGTAAATTAGGCATCGAGCGTTATTATGAAAGTGTATTACACGGTAAAACAGGCTATGAAGAAGTCGAAGTTAACAGCCGAGGGCGGGTTATTCGCCAGCTTCATGAACAACCGCCTCAAGCCGGCCGGGATATCTATTTAACGATTGATCTCGAGTTACAAATCTATATTGAAAAATTATTAACCACTAGCCGTGCTGCTGTCGTAGTGACAGACCCACGCAACGGGGAAATACTGGCGCTGGTTTCTAACCCAAGCTATGACTCAAACCTGTTCGTCAACGGTATCTCAAACAAAGATTACCAAGCGTTACTGAATAACCCTGATAGGCCGTTGATTAACCGAACAACCCAAGGGCTTTACCCCCCTGCCTCAACCGTAAAACCCTTTATTTCTGTTGCCGCATTGAGTGAAAAAGTCATCACGCCCAACACCACAATATTCGACCCCGGTTGGTGGCAACTCCCCGGCTCAGAAAAACGCTACCGAGATTGGAAACGCTGGGGCCATGGTAAGCTGAATGTGATGAAATCTATTATTGAGTCTGCAGATACCTTCTTCTACCAAGTTGCCTATGATATGGGTATTGACCGTCTCTCTGTATGGATGACCCGCTTTGGCTTTGGCGAGTACACTGGGATCGACCTTGCCGAAGAGCGTTCAGGCATTATGCCTACTCGTGAGTGGAAACAAAAACGTTATAAGAAACCTTGGTACCAAGGGGATACTATTCCAGTCGGGATCGGCCAAGGCTATTGGACTGCTACCCCAATTCAAATGTCAAAGGCCTTAATGACCTTAATCAATGACGGTCAGGTCAAAACGCCTCACTTACTTTATGGCACCAAACTTGGTAATGCCATGGTGCCTTATGAAGATAAAGAAACCACTCAAATTGGGGACATTCATTCGGGTTATTGGGAACTCGCTAAACAGGGGATGTATGGCGTAGCCAATGCACCTAATGGTACAGGTCGTCGTAGTTTTATCGGTACCCCTTATAAAGCTGCCGCGAAGTCTGGAACGGCTCAAGTCTTTAGTTATGAAACCTATAATGCAAGTAAACTCGCCGAGCACTTGCGTGACCATAAATTGATGATTGCTTATGCGCCTTATGATAAGCCAACTATCGCTGTCACTATTATTTTAGAAAATGGCGGCGCAGGTCCTTCTGTAGGGGATATAGTGCGGCAAATATTTGACCATGTTCTTCTTGGTGATAACCGTACAGAAATTGCCACCTCACCAACTAGCGCTGGGGAGGACCGCTGATGTCCCGTTCAAGCTATCAGCTTCAACCAAATACAGTGAGCTATAAAAAAGATGACAGACGATAAGAAAAAAATTTCATTATCAACACGTCTGCACATAGATGTGCCTATGCTATTAATTATCATGGCATTGCTTGCCTATAGCGCGTTTATTATGTGGAGCGCTAGTGGTCAAGACCCTGAAATGATGGAGCGAAAGCTAGGGCAAATAGCTTCTGGCTTTATTGTAATGATCGTTATGGCTCAAATTCCCCCTCGAATGTATGAAAATTGGGCTCCACATCTGTTTATCTTTTGTGTCATTTTATTAGTTTTTGTCGATGTGTTTGGGCAAATCAGTAAAGGGGCCCAACGTTGGCTAGACCTCGGTTTTATTCGTTTCCAACCTTCAGAAATTGCAAAGATAGCGGTGCCACTTATGGTTGCCCGCTTTATGAATCGTGATTTGTGTCCCCCTTCATTTAAAAATACACTGATTGCACTCGTCCTCATTTTTGTACCGACATTATTAGTGGCTGCGCAGCCTGACCTTGGAACATCAATCCTTGTGGCGGCTTCGGGGTTATTTGTCTTATTTCTTGCTGGGATGAGTTGGCGGCTGATTGCTATTGCTGCTATCGCCCTAGCGGCCTTCATTCCATTGCTGTGGTTCTTCTTGATGCATGGCTACCAACGGGCTCGTGTCATGATGTTATTGGACCCAGAAACTGACCCATTAGGTGCGGGCTACCATATTATTCAATCAAAAATTGCGATTGGTTCTGGTGGGTTAATGGGGAAAGGTTGGCTGCACGGTACACAATCACAACTTGAATTTTTACCTGAAAGGCACACTGACTTTATTTTTGCTGTATTAGCCGAAGAACTTGGCTTAGTCGGTGTTCTTATCCTTCTTGGCTTATATATTTTGCTGATTATCCGCGGGCTCTATATTGCCGCCAGCGCACAAAATACCTTTGGTCGAGTGATGGTTGGTGGTTTGATCTTAATCCTTTTTGTATATGTGTTTGTGAATATCGGCATGGTCAGTGGTATATTACCTGTCGTTGGCGTTCCCCTCCCCTTAGTGAGTTATGGCGGTTCTGCCTTAATTGTTTTAATGGCTGGATTCGGTATTATCATGTCGATACATACACACCGAAGATTCCTTTCAAAAAGTTTATAAAATGAGGCTTAGTATGCGTTTACAATGGATAATGCTTGGTGTCACTGCCGCGCTACTTAGTGGCTGTGTTACAGAAGAGGTTAAGCAACCCGCCCAAGTGCCAACCAATGTGCCCACTCAAGATGTATTAGGTGCTGAACCTCATTATGAGCCATATCACCCAACAGCAAATAGTGATTACTCACGTAATGGCCAGCAATACCAAATCGTACGTGACCCGGCACAATTTAGCCAAGTTGGCTACGCTTCAATTTATGGTGCTGAATCAACAGGCAATATGACTGCCATTGGTGAACGAGTTAACCCCGTAGAATTAACCGCAGCACACCCGACTTTGCCAATCCCTAGTTATGTGCGTATTACCAATATGATGAATGGCCGCATGATGGTGGTTCGAGTCAACGACCGTGGCCCTTATATGCAAGGTAAAAGCATTGCTATTTCTCGGGCTGCGGCTGACCGCTTAAATTTATTACCAACCACTAAGATTAAAATAGACGCTATCCAAGTCGCCCAAGACGGTACACTTTCTGGTACCGGTACTGTCGGCTCTAATTTTGTTAAGCAGAGCTATGCACTACCTGGGCGCCCACAGCTAGGTTCAGGCCCTATGGGAACGCCTGTGATGGAAAACTTACCAACGCCAGAAAATGCGTTGCCTGTCCAACAGCCCAAAGAACCTATGCAACCAGTGATGCCAGATATGAGCTTACAAACCCCTACGCCAGAGCCACAACCCGCGGCCGAAGAAGCGGTGCCTGAGCGTGGCTTTTTAGTCCAAGCGGGTGCAATTAGCAGCCAACCGAACGCACAAAAAATGCTGGATGAACTAAAAACACAATTTAATGTTCCTGGGCGTTTACAACCCTACAATGGTATCTACCGGGTTCAATTAGGGCCGTTTAGTACTCGACAACAAGCTGTTGAAGTACAGGGTCGTCTACAATCAGAAAAAAACCAAACTTCGATGGTAGTCGCACCTTAAATCTGAATACATACCAAACATTTTAGGTCTCTCAACATTGTGATGATGTTGATGGGGCCTAAAGTATGACTGTATCAAACTGACAAAAATAATTGGTGGAGCGCAAAAGTGGCTTTTTTCTTGCCCTATTCTTTTGCTAAACTGCGCCTCCTTGTGTTAACCGAATTTCGGATGTAAATGGTAAAACCATGAATAATGTCGCTCCATCACGCATCGTGCGTTATACAGTGCTGGGTTCTGCTCTGCTTCTTTTGACTGCCAGTATTGCAAATGCCAATGACAGCTTTCCAAATACTTCAATTCCCGCAGCACCAGCCATAGATGCTGAAGCCTATATACTCATTGATTATAATTCAGGAAAAGTCCTCGCTGAAAGTAATGCGGATCAGCGTCGTGACCCAGCCAGTTTAACCAAGATGATGACCAGTTATGTTATTGGTCAGGCGATTAAATCAGGTAAAATTGGTGCAAATGACATAGTCACCGTGGGTAATGATGCATGGGCAACCGGTAACCCTGTGTTTAAAGGCTCATCCTTGATGTTCTTAAAACCAGGAGATCGAGTCAGCGTTTCTCAACTGACTCGTGGGATTAACCTGCAATCAGGTAACGATGCTTGTGTTGCAATGGCTGATTATATCGCTGGAGATCAAACCAATTTTGTTCAATTAATGAATGGATATGTGAATAAATTAGGTTTGAAAAACACCCATTTTGAAACTGTTCATGGCTTAGATGCAGAAGGCCAGTATAGCTCCGCACGTGATATGGCGCTTATTGGTCAAGCTTTAGTACGTGATGTACCAGAAGAATATGCCATTTACAAAGAAAAAGAATTTACCTTTAACAACATCCGCCAAATTAACCGTAACGGTTTGTTGTGGGATAAGAGCCTTGCTGTTGATGGGATCAAAACAGGTCACACAAATGCCGCAGGTTTCAACCTTGTTGCATCCGCAACAGATGGTGATATGCGTTTAATTTCCGTTGTGATGGGTGGGAAAAGCAGCAAAGGACGTGATGCTGAAAGTAAAAAATTACTCACTTATGGTTTCCGTTTCTATGAAACAGTTAAACCATTACAAGCTAACGTTGATTTTGCGAGTGTTCCTGTTTGGTTTGGTGATGAAAATGAAGTGAAATTAGGTGTAGTGGATGACCTATACTTAACGATACCTCGGGGACGGTTAAAAGATTTAAAAGCCAGCTATGAACTGTCAACGACAGAATTACAAGCGCCTTTGACCAAAGGTCAGCAAGTCGGTACGATCAGCTTCCAGCTCGATGGAAAAACTATAGAACAACACCCTTTAGCCGTTCTAAAAGATGTTGAAGAAGGTGGCTTTTTCAGCCGATTAATTGACTATATCAAACTATTATTTCACCGTTGGTTTGGCTAGGGCTTGAAACAAAAATAAATCACCCCCATATAGTAAGCATCGAAATGTTTGTTGGATGAATACTTTTGATTGGCTGGTTTAATACCAGCCAATCTTTTTCAACCAGCGACACAATTTAAAAAATTAGGAGTGCCCATGAAAACGAAATTAGGTGAACTGCTTGAGTTCCCATGTCCATTAACTTACAAAGTGATGGGCTTGGCACAGCCTGAGTTGGTTGATCAAGTGATTGAAGTTGTTCAGCGTCATGCGCCTGGTGATTACTCTCCCGATGTGAAACCAAGTAGCAAAGGCAACTATCACTCAGTTTCTATTACTATTAATGCAACACATATCGAACAGGTTGAAACCTTGTATAGCGAATTAGGCGCATTAGAATTAGTTAAAGTTGTGCTTTAATCAACGAGAAAATAAAAAACCAAATAGTGAAGTGACCCCCAATAGCTGGACAACCAATTACTGGGGGTTTTTTATGCCAAAATACAGCCGAGATTTAAAAATTATCATTGCTAACCATTAATTCTGTATCTACTCACTTATATACAACAAGCTAATACCTTGACAACTTGATGTGTAACAAACATAGGCGTTATACTGACCTAACGATAATGACAACGTGGACGCTTAATTTTGTCAGACAGAAGTATAATCATCCGCCAACTTGGCCTCGCGCCTTACCAACCCGTTTCTGATGCGATGCACCAATTTACGCAATGCCGTACGCCTGAAACCTGCGACGAAATTTGGCTCGTTGAACACCCCCGAGTATTTACTCAAGGCCAAGCCGGTAAAGCCGAGCACGTACTTGCTCCTGGCGATATCCCAGTCATTCAAAGTGATCGGGGGGGCCAAGTTACCTACCATGGCCCTGGCCAGCAAGTCATGTATGTTATGCTAGACTTAAAACGCAATAAACTTGGTGTGCGTGAGTTAGTCACCGCACTAGAAAATACGGTTGTGAATACCCTCGCCCATTTTCATATCGAAGCTTACCCTCGCCCCGATGCGCCCGGTGTATATGTTAACGGGGACAAAATTTGTTCTCTTGGTTTACGCATTAGGCAAGGCTGTTCTTTCCATGGGCTTGCTTTAAATATCGATATGGACCTTGAGCCATTTAACCGTATAAACCCTTGTGGTTACAGTGAATTAAAGATGACTCAGATTAGTGATCTTGCTCCCAAAGTGTCATTATCTGATGTTCAGCCTGTGCTAATCCGTCAATTCTGTGACACACTAGGATTTCATATTGTTCAATAATAATGCTATAATTTTTTAACATTTTTAAACTATTTTTTAATGAATGGGTTACGGCTTTCCATTCGGTTTTATTTAGAATTAAAAATTATCCATCAGCATAAAAGATAACTGGAACCGTCATATTATGAGTAAACCAATTCAGATAGAACGCGGAATTAAATATCGTGACGCCGACAAAATGGCGCTGATCCCTGTCAAAAACGTTGTGACTGAACGAGAAGAAATTCTACGTAAACCTGACTGGATGAAAATTAGGCTTCCCGCTGACTCAACTCGTATTCAAGGCATTAAAGCCGCTATGCGTAAAAATGGTCTACATTCGGTATGTGAAGAAGCCTCCTGCCCAAACCTTTCCGAGTGCTTTAACCATGGTACAGCAACCTTTATGATCTTAGGTGCTATCTGTACTCGACGTTGCCCATTTTGTGATGTTGCCCACGGTCGTCCAAACGCGCCAGATGCCAATGAGCCAGAAAAATTAGCGCAAACAATCAAAGATATGGCATTACGGTATGTCGTTATTACTTCTGTGGACCGAGACGACCTACGTGATGGTGGCGCACAGCACTTTGCGGATTGTATTCGTGCTATTCGCGAAAAAAACCCTTCAATTAAAATTGAAACATTAGTCCCTGACTTTCGTGGGCGTATGGATCGCGCACTAGAAATCCTGACCGCAACGCCACCAGATGTCTTTAACCATAATCTTGAAAACGTACCACGCGTTTATCGCCAAGTTCGCCCAGGCGCGAATTATGAATGGTCATTAAAATTACTCGAAAAATTTAAAGAAGCGCACCCTGATATCCCAACTAAATCAGGGCTAATGGTTGGGTTAGGCGAAACGAACGCCGAAATTATTGAAGTTATGCGTGATTTACGCCGTCATGGCGTAACAATGCTAACGCTTGGTCAATACTTGCAACCGAGTCGCCATCATCTGCCTGTAAAACGCTATGTTAGCCCAGCAGAGTTTGACGAAATGAAAGAAGAGGCAATGGCAATGGGCTTCACCCACGCAGCTTGTGGGCCTTTTGTACGCTCGTCTTACCATGCAGACTTACAAGCTAAAGGTGAAGAGGTCAAATAACCCCTAGCTTTTTGGTACGCTACATTATTTCTATAAAGCCGGATTCAACCTATTTGTTTAAATCCGGCTCTTGTCTTTTACTGCTTAATAAAAAACTCGCCCCAGTTAACCAGAGCGAGTTTATAGCTGTTAGTTTCTAATTGTTAATTATTAAAATTACAGAGAGACAACGTTAACAGCAGATGGGCCTTTAGCACCTTCAGTGATTTCAAATTCGACTTTCTGGCCTTCCGCTAAGGTTTTGAAACCTTCGCTTGCAATCGCAGAAAAGTGCACAAATACATCTTTGCTACCATCTTCTGGAGTGATAAAACCAAAACCTTTAGACTCGTTGAACCACTTAACGTTACCTTTAACTTTAGACATCAAATTATTACCTTTAAAATAAAATAGACACACCATCTGTATCAAGCTCAGTACATCAGATATCTAAGTTACTTGTCTACAACCTAGATCACGAAAATTGACTAAAAAAGTAAAAATATATTATTTATCGGTATTATCTGTGCAAATTCCACCCATAATTCTTACAAATAGCAATTATTACAACTAATAGTATTAGCTATAGTGAATTATTTAGATATTACTTCTCATGCAATAGTAACCAACCTTTAATATCTAGGCCGCCAGTATAACCGACTAGCTTTCCATCATGCCCTAATACACGATGACAAGGTACAATTAAAGAAATGGGGTTACGTGAATTAGCCATTCCAACAGCACGACAGTAATTTACAGAACCTAACTTTAAAGCCAAATCCTTATAGCTCCATCGCTCACCATAAGGTATCCCACATAAATGCTTCCAAACTTTCTTTTGAAACTCAGTTCCCTGAGGATTTAAAGCAACCGTAAAAACTTTTCTTTTATGACTAAAATATTCTTTTAACTCTTTCACGCAAAGTTTGGAGTGTTCATTCTTAATTTCTTTTTCTGTTTTTTCTTCAACAAAGTACAGGCTCGTTATTCCGTCATCATCAGCCGTAATATGGATCCACGGTTTAGGAAACTTTTCCGGTGTTTCTAAATATTGATGGTACATAGTATCTCCTTAAAAGGAATCAATTACCTGATTGTATATACAGTTATAGAGTAAATTATTTCCGCTTTGCAATAATCTTTTTTCTTAGTGTCACCAACTGAATCACTAAATCCACTTATTTTTTATTTTCAATGTTAATAACAACCTAGCAAATAATTAGAATAATTATCATTCAACTTTTCATATCCACTACATATTGTGTGGTTGATAAATAACTCACCCATATATAGTATTCACTTATTAATCTTGTTGGCTATGACACGTTAAAAAATCAAAAGGTAAATAATATGACTGAGATTACCATTTATAGTAAGCCTAATTGCGTTCAATGTAATGCAACATACCAAGCGCTAGATCGCAAACAAATTTCCTATCAGGTAATTGACCTCACTCAAGATGACCAAGCCCTTGAGCTAGTTAAAAAATTAGGCTATCAACAAGTCCCAGTAGTCATTGCTGGGGACAAACATTGGTCTGGGTTTCGTCCAGATATGATTAGCTTATTAGCGGCCTAGAGGTTCTTATGGCAACGGAAGCGCTTATCTATTTTTCCAGTCGTTCTGGAAATTGCCATCGCTTTGTTAAAAAGTTAGGCCTTCCAGCAACACGGCTCCCCATTGGTCGCCAAGAAAACAGCCTAATTGCAACAAAACCTTATGTTTTGTTGCTGCCTACTTATGGTGGTGGAGGCTTAAAGGGTGCCGTCCCAAAAGAAGTGATCCAATTTCTAAATATTGAAGCCAATCGCTCACTTATCCGTGGAGTGATCGCTGCGGGTAACACCAACTTTGGCGATGCCTATGCCATTGCTGGGGATATTGTCGCGCAAAAGTGCCGTATTCCTTACCTTTACCGTTTTGAGCTTCTTGGCACAGAAAAAGATGTTCAATCCGTTAAGCAAGGCCTTCAAATATTTTGGCAGCGTACTGACAACTAGAGTTATTTCAAAATGGATAAAATGCAAAATACCACTGATATAGACTATCACGCACTTAATGCTATGTTGAATTTATATGATAGCAAAGGCCACATTCAATTTGATAAAGACAAGGAAGCTGCACATCATTATTTTAGGCAACATGTAAATCAAAACACTGTATTTTTTCATGACTTAAAAGAAAAATTAGATTTCTTAGTGCAAGAAAACTATTACGAAAGTAGCGTATTAGGTCAATATGATTTTGAGTTTATTAAATCATTATTTAAACAAGCTTATGCGCATAAATTTCGTTTCCAGACTTTTTTAGGTGCCTTCAAATATTACACCAGCTATACCCTAAAAACCTTTGATGGTAAACGTTATTTAGAGCGTTATGAAGATCGTGTCTGTATGGTGGCATTAACACTTGCACAAGGCTCAGAAAGCCTCGCGATGTTATATGTGGATGAGATCATCAGCGGTCGTTTTCAACCTGCTACCCCCACATTCCTGAATTGCGGTAAAAAGCAAAGAGGTGAACTAATTTCTTGTTTTCTTTTGAGAATCGAAGACAACATGGAATCCATCGGTCGCTCCGTAAATTCAGCATTACAATTATCCAAGCGCGGCGGTGGTGTCGCATTTTTAATGAGCAACTTACGTGAACAAGGCGCTCCAATAAAATTGATTGAGAATCAATCATCTGGTGTAGTCCCTGTCATGAAAATGCTAGAAGATGCCTTTTCCTACGCTAACCAATTAGGGGCTCGTCAAGGTGCCGGAGCCGTTTATTTACACGCGCATCATCCTGACATTATGCGTTTTCTTGATACTAAACGGGAAAATGCCGATGAAAAAATACGCATCAAAACGCTTTCTCTAGGGGTTGTTATTCCTGATATCACTTTCCAGTTGGCAAAAGATAATCAAGATATGTATTTGTTCTCTCCTTATGATATTGAACGCATATATGGTGTTCCAATGTCCGAAATTAGTGTGACAGAGAAATACCATGAAATGGTAAATAACAAGGGGATCAAAAAATACAAAATTAATGCGCGAGAATTTTTCCAAACCTTAGCTGAAATTCAATTTGAATCGGGATATCCCTATATTCTCTTCGAGGACACTGCCAACCGGGCCAACCCAATCGCAGGGCGAATTAATATGAGCAACTTGTGTTCGGAAATACTGCAAGTTAATCGCCCTAGTACTTATGAAGATGATTTAAGCTACCAACAGATTGGTAAAGATATTAGCTGTAACTTAGGTTCAATGAATATCGCTAAAACAATGGACTCCCCTAATTTTGCTCAGTCTATTGAGGCTGCTGTGCGGGCTTTAAGTGCAGTTTCAGATATGAGTGATATACTCTCAGTCCCTTCTATTGCACAAGGTAACCGCCAATCCCATGCCATTGGCTTAGGGCAAATGAATTTACATGGCTACCTTGCAAGGGAGCACATTCATTATGGTTCTGAAGAAGCGTTGGATTTTACCAATATTTATTTTTACTGTGTCACTTATTATGCGCTAAAAACATCCAACCAATTAGCCAGAGAAAGAAAAACTGCATTTGTTGGCTTTGAACACTCTACATATGCCTCTGGTGAATATTTCGATAAATATATCAACAACCTTTGGTTACCAAAGACACAGAATGTGCAGGAATTATTCCGACGTTCGGGTATCGAAATTCCAAGTCGTGAAGATTGGCTAGCCTTGAAACAGTCAATTATGACCCACGGAATTTACAACCAAAATCTGCAAGCTATCCCTCCGACAGGTTCAATTTCCTATATTAATAATTCAACATCTAGCATTCATCCTATCGTTTCACGAATAGAAATTCGTAAAGAAGGTAAAATTGGGCGCGTCTACTACCCAGCTCCTTTTATGGATAACAAAAATCTAGAGTATTACCAAGATGCTTACCAAATCGGGCCAGAAAAAATTATTGATACCTATGCAATGGCCACTCAACATGTTGACCAAGGTTTATCTTTAACCCTATTTTTTAAAGATGATGCCACTACCCGCGATATCAATCGTGCGCAAATATATGCATGGCGAAAAGGGATAAAAACACTGTATTACATTAGGTTACGCCAAACCGCCCTAGAAGGAACCGAAGTCGAAGGCTGCGTATCTTGCACTCTGTAATAGGAAAAAATCAAATGACCACCAGCACATCTTATACACCTGTTAAAGCTATCAACTGGAACCGACTTCAAGACGATAAAGATTTAGAAGTTTGGAACCGGTTAACCACCAACTTTTGGTTACCTGAAAAAATCCCGCTCTCCAATGACACACCATCTTGGAACACGCTTACTGCGGCAGAAAAACAGCTCACTATTCGAGTATTCACTGGCTTAACGTTACTCGATACCATCCAAAATACGGTTGGTGCTCCTTGTTTAATGCCTGATGCTCAAACCCCTCATGAAGAAGCCGTATTATCTAATATTAGCTTCATGGAAGCGGTACACGCTCGGTCTTATAGCTCAATATTTTCAACATTGTGCTCGACCACTGATGTCGATGACGCATACCGTTGGAGTGAAGAAAATACAGCGTTACAGAATAAAGCCAAAATCATCCTTTCTTATTATTGCAATTCACATCCACTGAAGAAAAAAATTGCGAGTGTATTTTTAGAATCATTCCTTTTTTATTCAGGGTTTTATTTACCTATGTATTGGTCAAGTCGAGGTAAATTAACTAATACCGCAGACCTCATTCGATTAATTATTAGGGATGAAGCTGTACATGGATATTATATTGGCTATAAATTTCAAAACTCATTACAACAATATGATAATGAAGTACAAAAAGAAATTAAAGATTTCACTTTTTCATTATTACTTGATTTATATGAAAATGAAGTTAAGTATACGCAAGAACTGTATGACTCGGTGGGTTGGTCAGAAGATGTAAAAAAATTCCTTCATTATAATGCGAATAAAGCATTAATGAATTTAGGTTATGAAGCATTATTCCCAGATACAGTGACAGATGTTAGTGCTGCAATATTATCCGCATTATCCCCAGATGCGAATGAAAACCATGATTTCTTTTCGGGCTCTGGCTCATCTTATATTATTGGGAAGGCAGTAAGTACCGAGGATGATGATTGGAACTTCTAATAAACCAGTAAATTTAGTTTATCTATCAAGGCAAATCCCCTAAAAAACTATATCATGATGAATAATAATGATTTTATTTATCATGATATTTTTTGGCTCAAAAAACAGACAATTTATTTCGTTTTTTATATGTATATCTGTTTAATTACTCATTTTTAATGAGTCAATCTGGCAAATTATTTGAAAATAATCCATATTTCAATTATTTTTAATAAGATAAATTAATATAAACTAGTGTATATTACATTTATTTTTCTACTCTAAATGTTAATTTTTATCCGTATTAATAATAAATTAAAAACTTATTACTCCAATAGATTGTATTAAATGCGCTATCTAATAAATTCAGTCTCACCAGTTAGTTAACCTATAGGATCTTAAATTAACGCACTAACGAATTAGGCTAATTATTTCTTTAATCAGCAAGAATAATTCGTCTTTTCTGCATGTGATTTTTTTGATTAATTATGCTTAACCGAGGGTTGTCAGTCGATTTTATTATGCTAGGGTTTATTGCTTGCAAGTTTTGCTAATAACTAAAACAGGAATAATTAAATTTAAACCATAATGATCGAACCCATTAAACTAAAATAGGAATTTCTGCCCTAATAATTTTCAACCGATAGTCGCAATTTTAAAATATTGTTTAAGCTATCACGACAGAATTAATCACATTCAATATGGGCAATCATTCTTCCTTATTGATTGAAAGTTGGGTAAATAATATATGGCAACAAAATTAGAAGTTAAAAATTTATATAAAATTTTTGGGGAAAATCCTGATCCGGCCTTCAAGCTACTGAAATCAGGAATGAGTAAAGATGATATCTTTGAAAAAACAGGCCTAACCGTAGGTGTTCAAGATGTTAATCTGACGATTGAAGAAGGCGAGATCTTTGTCGTGATGGGGCTTTCTGGCTCAGGGAAATCCACGTTGGTACGCCTCCTCAATCGCCTGATAGAACCGACAAGTGGCCAAGTCATGATTGATGGAGAAGACATTTCCGGTATTACTGACAAAGCACTGCGTGAAGTTCGACGAACTAAAATCAGTATGGTGTTTCAATCATTTGCACTTATGCCGCATATGAACGTGATTGATAACACTGCTTTTGGTATGGAACTTTCTGGTATTTCGAAAGAAGAACGGCATAAAAAAGCAATGGATGCCCTTCAACAAGTCAACCTAGAGAAATGGGCTAACTCATACCCTGATGAACTGTCAGGAGGTATGCGTCAACGTATAGGGTTGGCAAGAGCACTAGCCAATGACCCTGATATCCTATTAATGGATGAGGCTTTTTCTGCGCTAGATCCCTTGATCCGAACTGAAATGCAAGATGAGTTGCTCTCTTTACAAGGGGATAAACAGCGCACCGTTGTTTTTATTTCCCATGACCTTGATGAAGCCATGAGAATTGGTGATCGCATTGCCATCATGCAAGGGGGAGTCGTTGTTCAAATAGGCACTCCAGATGAAATTCTGAATAACCCTGCGAATGATTACGTCAAAACATTCTTCCGTGGCGTTGATATTAGCCAAGTCTTTAGCGCCAAAGATATTGCTCGTCGGCGACCTGATGCTCTTTTACATATCGCACCGGGTTTTGGTCCGCGTTCTGCCCTTAAAGTTCTAAATGACGAGGACCGCTATCATGGTTATTTGATCTCTCGAGGTCATACCTTTGTCGGTGTCGTTTCTGTTGAATCCCTCGAAAAAGCGCTCCGTGAAAAAGCCGGTATTGAATCTGCAATTTTAACCGATATCGAGCCTATTCAAGGCGATACATCTTTGAATGAAGTTATCTCAACTGTAGCGCAAGCTCCTTGTGCGGTACCAGTCATTAACGAAAAAAATCGTTATTTGGGGGTAATTTCAAAAGGAATGCTGTTGCAAGCACTGGATAAGGAGACGCCAAATGAGTAAACATAATCAAGAACAAACAACTAACCAGCAAGATCCATGGGCGGATGCTTCAGTGCAAGAAGCCCCGACACAAACCCCAGAAACTGCTGCTGATGATCCATGGGCTGCGAGCTCCGATAATAGCCAAACATCTTCAGATGACCCATGGGGTAATGCCCCAACAACAGATGCACCAGCGGAATCTGGCAGCAACGACTGGTTAGATGCAGCGCCAACAGATGGCGTATCAATTGATCAATTTAACTTTATGGACCCATTTCAGCACACATTGTTACCATTAGATTCGTGGGTAACTCACGGTATTGATTGGGTAGTACAAAATTTTCGCCCAGTATTCCAAGCTATTCGTGCACCAATTGATTTTATTCTCAGTGGGTTCGAGCAATTTTTAACCTCCCTGCCCTCTCCCGTTGCCATTATTTTATTTGCTTTATTAGCATGGCAATTCGCAGGAAGAGCAATGGGTATTGCAACATTCGTTTCAATGATTGTTATCGGGGCAATCGGAGCATGGTCAGAAGCCATGGTCACATTATCATTAGTATTAACGTCTCTGTTATTTTGTATTGTTATCGGGTTACCCCTCGGAATATGGCTTGCACGTAGTGATAGAGCAGCAAAAGTAGTCCGTCCACTACTCGATGCCATGCAAACAACACCCGCGTTTGTCTACCTAGTCCCCATTGTGATGTTATTTGGTATTGGTAATGTACCTGGCGTGGTGGTCACCATTATTTTTGCATTACCCCCGATCATTCGTTTAACCATTTTAGGTATTAAACAAGTCCCAGCAGACTTAATTGAAGCCGCAGAGTCATTCGGAGCCAGCCCTAGCCAAATGCTATTCAAAGTCCAGTTACCTTTAGCTATGCCGACAATTATGGCAGGGGTAAACCAAACATTGATGTTAGCACTATCCATGGTGGTGATCGCCTCTATGATTGCTGTCGGGGGCTTAGGACAAATGGTACTACGCGGGATAGGACGCTTAGATATGGGATTAGCCTCTGTTGGTGGGGTTGGGATCGTCATCCTTGCTATCGTATTAGACCGCTTTACACAATCGTTAGGCCAAGATACACGTGGCAAAGCACTATCACGCTGGTATCAAAAAGGCCCTATTGGGTTAATCACTCGCCCATTCAGTAAAAAATAAACACGTTCAACACATCCTCCATCCACGATAGAGCCATTATTTGGCTCTTCGCTTGCAAAGCCAAGCGACGAACCAAAATAGAAGGATAAACATAATGAGAAAGCCAATTATTCTTGCAACTGCCCTGACTGCTATTCTTAGCTCTTCACTCGCGTATGCGGAGTCATTACCGGGTAAAGGAATTAAAATAAACCCTGTACAAAGCACCATCAGTGAGGAAACATTCCAAACCTTAATTGTCTCAAAAGCCCTTGAAAAGCTCGGCTATGATATTAACCCTATCAAAGAAGTGGATTACAACGTTGCCTATTCCTCTATTGCCAATGGAGACGCAACTTTCCTAGCCGTAAGTTGGGTACCTTTACATGATGCACAATATGAAGCTGCCGGTGGTGATAAAGCCTTTTATCGCCAAGGGGACTATGTTGTCAATGCAGCACAAGGCTATTTAATTGATAAAAAAACCGCTGATAAATATAACATTACCAACATTGAGCAATTAAAAGACCCAAAAATCGCAAAATTATTTGACTCTAACGGTAACGGTAAAGCGGACTTAACTGGCTGTAACCCCGGTTGGGGCTGTGAAGCTGCGATCAATACACATTTAAAAGCTTACGACCTTGAAAAATCTATCGATCACAATCAAGGAAACTACGCGGCTATGATGGCCGATACCATCACGCGCTACAAAGAAGGGAAACCTATTTTCTATTATACCTGGACCCCTTACTGGATCAGTGATGTGTTAAAACCAGGCCGTGATGTAGTTTGGTTAGAAGTGCCTTTCTCGGCAATGCCGAATGGTGAAAAAACAGATACTACGCTTCCTAATGGCAAAAACTATGGTTTCCCACCAAACACAATGCACATTGTAGCGAATAAAAAATGGGCTGCCGATAACCCTGCTGCGGCGAAATTGTTTTCCATTATGAAATTACCTATTGCCGATGTGAATGCGCAAAACTTAAGGATGCATAATGGAGAAGCTTCTCAAGCTGATATTGAACGCCATGTGAATGGATGGATTAAAGCACACCAATCCACTTTCGATGGCTGGGTTGAAGAAGCAAAACAAGCTGCCAAATAAGTTAAACTACTTAGCAAAAACTAAAAACCATCTTCTTCTTGAAGATGGTTTTTTTTTATAAATAGCGAAAAGAAATAAACCAAGCTTTTGAATTTTGTTTATAGTATTTGCCTAATTGATGATTGGTAATAAAAAATGAAACAACCACAAACGGCTGAACTCACTACTGGCCTAACCATTTTAATGGCAATTTCAACAGGTTTAGTTGTCGCTAGTAATTACTATGCCCAACCTCTGTTAGAGACTATTGCCGAGCAATTTAACCTTACCACCAATATGGCTGGGTTTATTGTGACCGCTGCCCAGTTGGGGTACGCTGCTGGTTTACTATTTTTAGTCCCTTTAGGGGATTTATTTGAACGTAAACGCTTAATTTTGGTTATGACCTTTCTTTCCGCGTTAGGTCTCCTAATTACAGCTTTATCAAATCATGTATGGCAAATATTATTAGGTACAGCTCTCACTGGTTTATTTTCAGTGGTCGCTCAAGTACTTATTCCACTAGCAGCATCTATCGCCAAACCACATCAACGCGGTAAAGCGGTTGGTATCATTATGAGTGGGTTACTGCTTGGAATTTTACTTGCAAGGACAGTTTCAGGGGCTGTCGCCATGGTGGGTGGCTGGAGAGCTATCTATTGGGTAGCTTTCGCTTTATTGATCCTATTGATGATTGTGCTAGCCATCAAATTGCCTCGCTATCACCAAAAAACCAATCTGAACTATTTTCAGTTACTTGGCTCTATCGGTCGCTTATTTTTTGGTACTCCCGTGCTTGCCGTAAGAGCCTCGCTCGGAGCACTTTCATTTGCTAATTTTGGTTTACTATGGACAGCGATGGCTTTTTTATTGGCAAGCCCACCGTTTAATTACTCTGAAGGCACTATTGGCTTATTTGGTCTGGTTGGGGCTGCTGGAGCATTCATGGCATCTCAGGCAGGACATCTTGTTGATAAAGGGAAAGGCAAACTCCTGACCACAATTGGGCTCGTTTTGTTGTTGTTATCGTGGATACCTATAGGGTTAGCTAAACACTCTCTCGTTGCATTTATTATTGGCGTCTTAGTTCTCGACCTTGCAGTACAAGCTGTTCACGTAACAAGTCAAAGTACGTTATACCGTATTTTACCAGAGGCTCGTAATCGGCTTACTGCCGGTTATATGACCAGTTATTTTATTGGTGGAGCGCTAGGCTCACTACTTTCGGGTTATGCTTATGAACATGCAGGATGGGAAGGCGTAGCCATTTCCGGTGTTATCTTAACTGCAATCAGTTTAATTATTTGGGCAATTGGTATTCGTTTTGACCCTACCATCACCGCGCAGGATCAATAACGTTTCTGCAGATAAAAACGCAGCTAACATTTCAGACAAAATGCTAGCTGCAGTGCTTTAACACATAAACAAACCTAACATATCAAAGTGATACCCTATAAGTTTATCAAATAAATATTTTGAATATTGAATTAATAAATATTCATATATTCATTAAATAGTTTTATTTGTTATAATAACTAAGGCGAAAGTTAGCAAATGACACTGTTAAACAAATACTATATCTTAATTAAAAGGTATACTAATAGTTAGTTGTGGCAATTATTAACACATAGAATAATATATAAATTAAACAAAACTCGGTATTTATACGTAATAATTAAAATGTTCCATCTAACTTGTAATTATTGAGTAATAAAAAAAGTGGTATTGAGTTAATGTGATGTGATTATATATTGTTTTATATGATTATATTTAGTGCCTAAATCGATTTATTTTTGGTTGCTTCATAACCAATCATGTCTAAAAAAGCAAAAATGATTGGTTACGCTATACTGAAACCTGTAAATTACATTCATAAAATTTATGAATGATGTATCATAATCAAAATAAAATCGACGGTATTAAGTAAGTATAATTGCTAATTCTATCTTTTAATATACCATTTAGGTGGTTGATGACAGTTGTAATCTTACCAACTGAAACTAATAAGGTATCCAAATAATGGAAAGTTCATTTACACCGACTGAAGAACTACTAAACGCTCGTGTTGCACAGCAAGATTCACATGAAGCACCGATTCCGTATCAAGAAATTCTCTTAACACGCCTATGTATGCATGTTCATGGCAAGCTACTTGAATCACGTAATAACATGTTAAGAGCTCAAGGTATTAATGAAACTTTATTCATGGCATTAATGATCCTTGATACAAAAGACTCCCGTAGTATCCAGCCCTCTGAACTTAGTGCAGCACTCGGTTCCTCACGAACCAACGCCACACGCATAGCCGATGAGCTTGAAAAAAATGGTTGGATTGAACGTAAAGAAAGCCATAACGACAGACGTTGCCTACACTTGCATTTGACTGAGAAAGGAACTGAATTCTTAAATGGTTTATTGCCACCTCAGCATGGCGCCCTTATTGATATTTGGTCTGTTTTGGATGCTAATGAAAAACAACAGCTGGATATGCTGATGCGTAAATTACTCACCAAACTGGATACGATAAAAGATTAACCATGATCTTTGTAGGGTTAATGTATTTGAGGCATTCTTACGCTCAAAGGTGAAAAAAAACTTTTCAGCTAACAATATTTCGTTATCCTTTCATTCTTATGCTTTGCGATATCCCATCGAGCAGCAAAATCATTTGTAGTCTTAGTTTCCAGTGGTTAATCCCTAACTACTGGAAACAATTGTGATCCCTATCCATCGAACATGGAGAATATGAGTATGAGTTCCCCTGAGGAAATGCAACAAACGCAGACTCCCCAACCAAATAAAAAAAGACAACGTAGAAATGCGCTCGTGTTTTTAACCATTATTTTTATTGCTATTGGCGTTGGCTGGGCTGTTTACTGGTATCTCGTACTTCGTCATTATGAGTCTACAGACAATGCATATGTCGCAGGTAACCAAGTACAAATTCAATCTCAAGTTTCTGGAAGTGTCATGACGGTCAATGTTGATAACACTGACTTCGTCAAAAGTGGGACCACGCTAGTCACGCTCGACCCTAGGGATGCAGAAATAGCACTTGAAAAAGCAAAAACAGAACTTGCCAATAGTGTGCGCCAAACACGCCAACACATAATTAACAGCCGCCAATTGCAAGCGAACATTGCCGTTAAGCGTTCAGAACTTAACCGATTACAAAATGATTTAAAACGCAGAGAAGTTCTAGGTAGTAGCAATGTTATCGGCAAAGAAGAACTACAACATGCCAGAGAGGCTGTCGTCAGTGCAAAAGCCGCATTAGATATGGCAATTGAACAGTACAATGCCAATCAAGCCATTGTTCTTAACACCCCAATAGCAAAACAACCCGCTGTAGAACAAGCCGCAACACAAGTGAGAAACGCTTGGTTAACCTTACAACGAACTAAAATCGTCAGCCCCGTCGATGGTTATGTTTCCCGCCGCAGTGTACAAGTAGGTTCACAGATTACGCCTTCAACACCATTAATGGCTATCGTCCCTTCTAGTGGCATGTGGATTGACGCTAATTTTAAAGAAACTCAACTTGCGGATATGCGTATTGGCCAAACTGCAAAGGTCACCACTGATTTCTACGGTAAAGATATTGTTTTCAATGGAACCGTCGTCGGTTTAGATATGGGGACAGGAAGTGCATTTTCATTACTCCCCGCACAAAATGCGAGCGGTAATTGGATCAAAGTCGTACAACGTCTCCCCGTTCGTATCGCCTTAGATGCTAATCAAGTTGAAGAGCATCCCCTGCGCATAGGGTTATCAACTGAAGTGACCGTCGATACTTTAAATAAAGATGGCAAAGTACTTTCTAAAGGCATGCGCGATACACCTGCATACCATACTGCAGCATTAGCCGTTGATATGTCACCTGCCGATAAAATAGTTACTGAGATAATTAATAATAACTCAGGGAATAAATAAGTGAGGGAGCAACCGTGACGCCAGCACCGTTAACAGGATCAAAACTTGCTTGGATGACTATTGCCCTTTCATTGGCAACCTTTATGCAAGTACTTGACTCTACGATTGCTAACGTAGCGATCCCAACTATTGCGGGTAACTTAGGTGCTTCTAACTCACAGGGAACTTGGGTAATTACCTCCTTTGGTGTCGCTAATGCAATTTCAATTCCAATCACTGGCTGGCTAGCTCGCCGGATAGGCGAAGTAAGATTATTTTTGTGGTCGACAGGGCTATTTGCTTTAACTTCATGGCTATGTGGCATTTCTAGTAGTTTAGAAATGCTAATTTTATTCCGTGTATTACAAGGCTTAGTTGCGGGACCACTGATCCCATTATCTCAGAGCCTGCTTCTTAATAACTACCCACCAGCTAAGCGAAATATGGCATTAGCTCTTTGGTCAATGACCATTGTCATTGCGCCTATTTGCGGGCCAATTCTTGGTGGGTACATTAGTGACAACTATCATTGGGGCTGGATATTTTTTATCAACGTACCATTTAGTATCGCGATTATTTTTGCCATCATGAAAACACTAAAAGGTCGTGAAACAAAAATATCGATACAACGCATTGATACTATTGGTTTAGTATTGCTTGTAGTAGGGATTGGTGCATTACAAATCATGCTTGACCAAGGCAAAGAACTCGATTGGTTTAACTCTACCGAAATTATTGTTTTGACCATAATTGCCGTTGTTGCTATTGCTTTCCTGATCGTATGGGAGCTCACGGATGAACACCCCGTAATTGACCTTTCACTATTTAAAGAACGGAATTTTACTATTGGCTGCTTATCCCTAAGCCTCGCTTACATGCTATATTTTGGGACCATTGTATTACTGCCCCAATTATTGCAGGAGGTTTACGGCTATACCGCAACATGGGCAGGCTTGGCTTCTGCACCCGTTGGTTTATTACCCTTGTTAATTACCCCAATAATTGGTCGTTTTGGTAACCGAATTGACATGCGCTATCTGGTTACATTCAGCTTTATTATCTATGCTGTTTGTTACTATTGGCGAGCTTATACCTTTGAACCGGATATGAGTTTCGCAGCAGCAGCATGGCCACAATTTGTACAAGGCCTAGCCATCGCCTGTTTCTTTATGCCACTAACAACCATTACCTTATCAGGCCTACCGCCTGAGAAAATGGCTTCAGCATCCAGCCTATCCAACTTTACCCGTACATTAGCAGGGGCAATAGGGACATCGATTACTACCACGATGTGGACACAAAGGGAATCAATGCACCATGAAAACCTCACAGAGTTTGTCAACCCTTACAACCCTAATGCCCAATATATGTATCATGAACTGGCAAAGATTGGTTTGAATGAGCAACAAAGTGCTGCATATTTAGCGAAAACCATTACAGACCAAGGGCTTATTATCTCCGCAAATGAGATCTTTTGGTTATCCGCAGGGATTTTTATCTTATTAATGGTCATTGTTTGGTTTGCAAAACCCCCATTCGGTGCAGGTTCAAAAGGTGGTGGTGCACATTAGCCCCCGCTTTATCATCCTAGCCCCACTTTTTATGTGGGGTTATTTTTTTGCTTATCGCCTTTCTAACCAATACACTAATTCACTAATCAGATTGCTCAGGTAAATTATCATGAAATCATGGGTTGAAAATAGCCAGCTAGTAGAACTGATCAACACCTTAGATGACTTCCAAGCAGAGCAATACCGCAAAAAACTTATTTGCTATGTCAATCAATACCAAGAAATTTACCCTTTCGATATATTGGACGATGTTCAGGCTTATCTGCAGCTTATAAAATCGTGACAAAAGTAACACCATTAACCCGCTTAGACCTTATTCAATTCGCAAATCATTTGCTAGAAGCTTATTCATGTAATTATTCCGAAGAGGAATTTTTAGCCCCTAAATTAACTGAGCTAGTTTGCTTATTGCATAAATAATATTCTTTATACAAAAAATATTACATATTTGCTCAGTCATAGGCTTATAGCGCAATAACAACTCAACGAGTGAAACTCATTAAGCCATAAATAATTAATCGGCTATTGCTAAAAATACCCCCCATAATAGAAGTTAAGCCCGCATGACTTTTAATTTGCTATTTCGTCACGTATTTGTTCCCCCCACTCACACATCATATTGAGAACTGGAATTAACGTTTTTCCTCGGGGAGTTAAACTATATTCTACTTTAGGGGGGATTTGAGGGTATTCCTCTCTAAATACTAAACCATCTTTTTCTAACTCTTTAAGCGTCGAACTTAATGTCTTGTAAGTAATCGTTCCGATACAACGTTGTAACTCATTAAAACGGATCACTTCTTTATGTTGGGCTAACCAATACAAAATGATCATTTTATATTTGCCATTGATAACGGAAAGCGTATACCCGAAGCCAGTTTCTTGCGGGTTAATACCACTCAAAGCACATAATATTTCCTCTCTATTTTTCATATTATCACTATCCTTTAGGTAAGTATGTGTCGTCAGTGTGCGTATTTTCTTTTTTGAAATTGGATTTTATACTGCCAATACTTTCAAACAAAGGAATAATTTAGTGAAAACTTTAATCGTCGTCGCTCATCCTAATATACAAGACTCTGTTATTAATCGTCATCTATTAGAACAAGCCGCCAAACAAACCAATAACTTTACGATCCATAATATTTATGAAGCTTATCCAGATTGGAATATTGATGTTGCTAGAGAGCAAGCGCTAATTGAAGCCCATGACAATGTGATCTTACAATTTCCTATTTATTGGTTTAACTCTCCGCCATTACTTAAAAAATGGCTAGACGATGTATTTACTTATGGGTGGGCATATGGTTCACAAAGTCACGACAGACTGAAAGAAAAAACGATCGCTTTAGCCGTTACCGCTGGAATTAGGGATGAGGACTACCATGCTGAAGGAAAATATCAGTATACACTCGCTGAGATATTGCGGCCGTTCGAAGTTACCGTCTTATACATTAATGCTAAATGGGGCGGCTTTTTTGGGTTTTATGGTACCGAAACATATGACGAAAAAGGACTAACTGAATTATCACCTGAAGGGAATATTACGGATAAACAAATGACCCAATATTTAGAATTTATTGAATCAATAAATTGTTAAGTTAGCTCTCACTTTATACGAGCTAAATATAAATCCAGAACTAGCTTTATATTTAGCTAGCCTGGATTTAATTTTTACTCAGTGCGCTATTACTTAACTTGGTTTTGCTGCCACCATTGCGCCAACATAATTCCAGTTGCAACAGACACGTTCAAGCTTTCTACTTTACCTGTACCGCCAATATACAGACTCATATCCCCTTGATCCCACGTGCTATCACTTAAGCCATCACTTTCTTGGCCTAATACTAAGACCATTTTAGCGGGTAACTTAGCTTTCGCTAAATCTTGGCTTCCTTTATGGCTAGAGGTAGTCACAATGGTATAACCTGCTTGACGAAATTTATCCAACGTTGAGGTTAAACCGTCAGCATCAATCGCTTTAATATGCTCAGCGCCGCCTTCTGCGGTACGAATTGCTGCACCAGACTCTAGCATGCCAGCATCTTGCAAAATAACGCCTTTCACACCGAAGTGGGCACAGCTACGCATCATTCCGCCTAGATTATGTGGGTTACCTACATCTTCTAGTGCTAATACACAATCTTTCTCTGCCGCTTGCTGTATATAAGCATCTGCGCTCATTCCACCACGCTTTTTGATGATAAAACAGACACCACCATGGTGTTCAGTGCCCGATGCCTTTGATAACTCTTCATCATCAACAACATGGTAAGCTTTACGGTTTGCCGCCATCCATTTTAATGCATCACGAAAACGTGGCGTCACAGATTGTAAGAACCACGCACGAACAATCGCATCAGGCCGGTTCTTAAACATAGCTTGGCATGCGTTTTCACCATAGATACGCGTTTCTTCCTGACGTTGCTTACGTAATTGCTCCGGGTCTATTTGGCTTTTACCCGCAATTCCACCATGGTCGTTAACCAGTTCTTCGCTATCTGGTTTAGAAACAGTGCGCCATGGTGAACGCTCACGAGATACATCATCGCGGCTATCAGAACGACGCTCCGGACGATTAGGGCGCCCACCACGGTCATTTCTTCCATCACGTCGGTCATTACTGCGTTTATCATTACCACGTCTATCGTCACGCCCTCCGTCACGACCGCCACGGCGTTTATCATTATTTTTATTGTTGTCCGCTTCTTCACTACGGACATACATCACTTTTACTTTGCCGTTTTTACCACTAAATTCATTCGAGTCGTTCATCACTATCCCCTACTAAGCTATGGCGCGAAGATTACATGATGTTGCAAGGCTACGCCACCGATTCACGCTATTATCTCACCGAAAACTTATTGAATATACTTCTATCGTATAGAAATCGTTTTGCGTACAATAAGCCCCTCATTTTAAATCCCCCTAAAAACCTTAATTAACCATGACCCCGAATGCAGTTTATCACCTTCGCCAGCAGCGCCTTGCATTATCAACTAAGCCTTTTAAAGCCAGAGGTTGTCGAGTAAAACGCTGTGAATATTGCTTGTTACCTGTTCCACAATGCTTATGCAAAGACACGGTATCATCACAAGCAAAAAGCCAATTTTGCTTAATTATGTTTGATGGCGAAGTATTTAAACCAAGTAATACTGGGAAATTGATTGCAGATATTTTGCCTAATACCCTCGCATTCCAATGGTCAAGGACTGAACCGGACGCGCAGTTATTAGCTATATTACAAGACACCACAAAACAACCATATCTTATTTTTCCAGAGAGCTACGCTGAAAGTGAACGCACCGTGGTAAATCAACCAAATATCTCTGAAAAACCCCCGTTGTTTATTTTATTGGATGGCACTTGGCCTGAAGCCCGTAAAATGTTTCGAAAAAGCCCTTATCTCAATAATCTTCCAATGCTTTCAATCAATACCAAAGCAAGAACTGATTATTTATTACGGACGCCATCAAGGGAAGAACAACACTGTACAGCGGAAGTTGCTGCAACAGTTTTAGAATTAGCTGGGGATACCAACGCATCTCAACAATTGTTCAGCCACTTCAACCTATTTCGCCACAAATATCTTGAAGGTAAACCTCACCATCCAATGGCACAAATGATGCTAAATGAAACCTCGCTCTAACTATTTTTGGGTAATTTTTTAATTTATTTTACGCACGTAGTACCAAGAAATTTTAACTTTCGGACCATCATCATCATAAAACGTGAACGTGCTTGTATAAATTAATTAAATTGGCAGGATAAACTAGCGCAAAGTCAAAGTTAGGGCATAGTATTCATAAGTATTACTCAGCCTATTTTATCTATTGAGCTTTTAGTTCGTTCCAGCAAAACGGAAGGTTACCAATCATGGGTTTAGTGAGTCAGCTAGAATCTTTATTCAGACCAAAGTCTATTGTTGTTATTGGGGCATCTGAAAATCCGAACCGTGCAGGTTCGGTGATGATGAAAAATCTCCTAACCAGTGGCTTCAAAGGGCCAATCCTTCCTGTTAACCCAAACCGTCATTCAGTACTTGGTGTATTTGCTTATCCATCAGTTGATGAACTCCCTCTTAAACCTGATCTTGCTGTAATTTGCACTCATTACTCACGGAATATCGATTGTTTGCATCAATTAGGTGCTGTTGGTTGTAAGGTTGTGATTGTTTTATCATCCCCTTCTATTCAATTTAATGAACTTAAAAAAGTTGCTCAACAGTACCAAATGCGGTTACTTGGCCCAAATAGCTTAGGCTTCCTTGCCCCATGGCAAGGGCTAAATGCCAGTTTTTCACCTATTCCAATTTTAAAAGGAAAACTCGCCTTTATCTCTCAATCTGCCGCGGTCTCAAACACTGTTCTTGACTGGGCCAGGCACAGAGAAATCGGTTTTTCCTACTTTATTGCCCTTGGTGATAGCATCGATATCGATATCGATGACTTATTGGATTACTTAGCTCGGGACAGTAAAACAAGTGCTATTTTGCTTTATCTTGAGAACATCAGTGATGCAAGGCGCTTTTTGTCTTCATCTCGTAGTGCATCACGTAATAAGCCAATTTTAGTCATAAAAAGTGGTCGTACGCGTAAAGCACAAGAACTACTCGGTGATAAACCTAGCTTAGACGCCGCCTATGATGCGGCTATCCAACGGGCAGGGCTTTTACGTGTACAAGACACTCATGAAATGTTTTCCGCCGTAGAAACATTAAGTTATATGACGCCATTACGGGGGGAACGCCTGTCTATCATGAGCAATGGTTCAGCACCCGCAGCGATGGCATTAGATGAACTACTGTTACGTAATGGTAAGCTGGCTAAGCTAAGTATTGAAACCGAAAATGAATTAAGCTCTTTATTGCCTCTTGATTTATCAACGCAAAATCCTATCGACTTAGGGGATGACTCAACGGTTGAACGCTACATCAATGTGCTAAATAAAATGCTTGATAGCCACGACCACGATGCTTTGTTATTGATCCACACACCGAGTGCGATCACTGAAAGCAAAATAATGGCAGAAAAAATTATTAAGGCCATAAAGCAGCACCCTAGGGGGAAATGGCTAACCATCCTAACCAATTGGTGCGGCGAATATTCATCTCAAGAATCACGCCGACTTTTCAGTGAAGCTGGTATTCCAACTTATCGTACTCCTGAAGGGGCTATTACCGCCTATATGCATATGGTGGAATACCGCCGTAATCAAAAACAACTCAAAGAAACTCCAGCGCTCCCTGTGGGTATTACGGCAAACACTCAGCAAGCTCATGAATACATCCAACAAGCATTAACTAACAACAACCTTCATTTAGATACCCATGAAGTCCAGCCTATCTTAAAGGCATATGGCTTAAACAGCCTTCCAACATGGATTGCCCATTCAAGTGATGAGGCCATTGAAATTGCAGAAAAAATTGGTTATCCCGTTGCATTAAAACTACGTTCTCCAGATATTGTCCATAAATCTGAAGTACAGGGGGTTATGCTTTATTTACGTAATGCGAAAGAAGTCGAGGATGCCGCAAAAGCAATTATTGAGCGTGTTTCCACTAATTTTCCTAATGCACGCATTGAAGGGTTACTGGTACAAAGTATGGCAAACCGAGCTGGGGCCCAAGAGCTAAGAATTGCTGTTGAATTAGACCCCGTATTTGGTCCCTTAATTATGTTAGGAGAAGGCGGTATTGAATGGCAACAAGAAAGCCAAGCAGCCGTCGCCTTGCCGCCACTTAATATGGCTTTGGCCCGTTATCTGGTAATCAATGCAATTAAAGGATATAAAATCAAATCCAGAAGTGCCCTAGAACCTTTAAATATACTAGGGCTATCTAGCTTATTGGTCCGTGTTTCAAATCTAATTATTGATTGCCCGAATATTACACGTTTAGACATTCATCCATTGTTAGCTTCAGGTGACGAATTTACCTTGCTTGATGTCTCTATGACATTAAGTCCAACAGATAGTGCAACAACATCGAGGCTTGCTATTCGCCCTTATCCGAGCGAACTCGAAGAAACTATCGCCTTAAAAGAAGACCTAACCTGCCTGCTACGGCCTATTCTTCCTGAAGACGAACCATTACTGAAGTCCTTTATCGAACAAGTCACCAAAGAAGATCTTTACTATCGTTATTTTAGCGAGATCAGCGAATTCACCCATGATGATCTCGCAAACATGACTCAAATTGATTACGACAGAGAAATGGCTTTCGTGGCCGTCAAAAACCAAGGTTCTAATCCTGAAATTATTGGCGTTACCCGTGCAATGGCCGATCCAGATAACCAAGAAGCTGAATTTGCTGTATTAGTGCGCTCAGATATGAAAGGGCAAACTCTTGGTTACCAGCTAATGCAAAAGCTGCTTAATTACACCCGTAACCACGGTATAAAAAAATTGACGGCAATAACCATGCCTGAAAATAGAAATATGATCAGCTTGGCAAAAAAATTAGGCTTTGAAATTGATGTTCAGTTTGAGGATGGGGTCGTAAACCTAACACTCTATCTGTAAAAAAACTGGGTATAACTACATAACTTGTATGGTAATTAAACAGGCTGTTAATTTGTACTAAATGGTTTGGCTAAATATGCTATCATCCATAGATCATTCGCTTGAAAATGTGCGTAAAGCGATTTGCTATTGGACTAATAAGAGAAAATTCACACTGTGATGTTGTCAAAATTAAAACAAGCAAAACATCAACAATATTTGGTTAGTTTACCTAAACTGTCTCAAGAAATTGCTGATGTAAAAACGCTATATAAGACAGAAGATTTTCGTGATGAACTGCTGAAACAAATTTCTCAGGCTCAAAATACTATCTACATAACCGCTTTGTATTTAGAGAAAGATGATGCAGGCAAAGACGTACTTCATGCGTTATATGCTGCAAAACAAGCTAATACATCATTGGATATCAAAATTCTCGTAGACTGGCACCGTGCTCAACGTGGCAGAATAGGCGTTGCAGCAAATGCAACTAACGCCGATTGGTACTATGACGTTGCTCAGCATTATCCTAATATCGATATTCCAGTCTATGGCATTCCTGTTAATACTAGGGAAGCCTTAGGTGTGTTGCACCTAAAAGGTTTCTTGTTTGATGATACTTTACTGTACAGCGGTGCAAGTATTAATGATGTTTACTTACAACGTCATGATAAGTACCGTTATGATCGGTATCATTTGATCAAAAATAGCCAACTTACCGCATCAATGAAAAAATTTATTGATGACTCGTTATTACAAGCCGAGGCTGTTCATTTACTAAATACAACAACTCGCCCTAAAACAGCTGAATTTAAACACTTAATCAAACAATTTCGTTTGGGGTTAAGGGGTTCTTCTTATCAATTTATCGGGAATGCCTCAAACGATGAGCTATCCGTAACTCCATTTGTCGGTCTTGGTAAAAAGAATGATTTAAACCGTGTGATCACTCATTTAATGGGCTCTACCAATAAAAAACTCACAATTTGTACGCCCTATTTTAATCTACCAGCAGTTTTAGTTAGAATTATTAGTCGGTTGCTAAGAGAGGGTAAGCAAGTCGAAATTATTATTGGTGATAAGACAGCTAATGATTTCTATATCCCACCTGAAGAACCATTTAAAATTATAGGTGCACTACCTTATCTCTATGAGATAAACCTGCGCCGCTTTGTAAGCCGTCTGCAACGTTTTATCGATAATCAACAACTGACCGTTAGGCTGTGGAAAGATGGTGAAAATACCTATCATCTAAAAGGGATGTGGGTAGATAATCAGTGGCAGTTAATAACAGGTAATAACTTGAATCCTCGGGCATGGGGGCTAGATCTTGAAAATGCAGTGCTTATCCACGATCCAAAACAAGAATTACAAGATCAACGTAGCCACGAATTAGAGTGCATCCGCACGCACACAAAAGTGGTAGGCCATTTTCGGGAACTTGATAGCATTCAAACCTACCCAGTAAAAGTAAAAAAACTTATCCGCAGATTACGTCGAATACGTGTGGATAGGCTAATTAGCCGGATTTTATAACCCCAGTCCAAGTCAGCGTCACTTTAGTGGCGCTTTTTATGGCCGTTGACTCGGTGATGATACCTACTATGTTTAAGCCATTCATTATTAGTATATTCATAATGTTAATCACTGGGTGTAGTGGTTATCATTGGTCTAATGATAACTGGAAAGGCAAAGATAAAGCCCAACACTTCGCATTTTCCGCAGCAATGACTGCAGCAGGAAATGCATATGCTGATAGGCAAAATATGCGACATAGAGACGCAGCACAATTCGGTATTTTATTTTCAGTCTCACTAGGTGCTGCAAAAGAATTATATGATAGTCGGCCAGAAGGAACAGGTTGGAGCTGGCATGATTTCACTTATGACGTTGCTGGAGCTGTAGCAGGATATAGCTTATATCAATCATTTAAATAATCTTTGGTTTCATCTTTATCGTCCCCTTTCACTAAATCATTCCTTACCGGATGCCCCCTCTTCACTATCTTATACATTTCGTTCTCTATCGAAGCATCCCTAAAAAAATTGACTATATTAAGGCTTTCTAACTGAAGGGGGTTTTATGATCGCAGTACTATTTGAAGCAAATCCAATTCCTGAACAACAAAGCCGTTACTTTCAGCTAGCCGCTGAACTCAAGTCAGAGTTGCTAAATATTAAAGGATTTATTTCTATTGAGCGTTTTCAAAGCCTAACAACCACTGGGAAGATTTTGTCTCTATCGTGGTGGGAAAATGAAGAAGCCATAATTGAATGGAAAAACAATATACAACACCAACATGCTCAATTTGAAGGGAAAAGCACCATTTTTTCACAGTACCATATTCGGGTAGCACAAGTTATCAGAGATTATTCATTAAATAAAAGAGACTAACCTTTATGTATGATATTTATGTGATCCTTGATAATCAACCGGGCAAATTAGCGATACTTGGCGCTACATTAGGCCAACATGGCATCAGTCTCGAAGGTGGCGGTGTTTTTTCTGTCGAGGGCAAAAGCCATGCACATTTTTTAATTGAGCACACAGAAAATATTCATCAAGCTCTATTCTCCGTAGGTTTACAGCTTGAAAGCATTTCACAACCTGTAATTTGTCAACTCAATCAAGATTGCCCAGGAGAGCTTGGCAAAATAGCTGCACACCTCGCTCATTATCATATTAATATCCTTGTGCAATATAGTGATCACAACAATAGGTTGATACTATTAACCGATAACAATGAGCTCGCTATTAAAATCACGAAAAAATGGAGTGTTCCCCGTGAGATCAACCCAGCCAGACCTCCTAACCGAGGAAAATGAACACTTAGAACGCTCAATTTCAAATGTTGCCTCTGCAATTGCTGACCCCTCAAGGGTCAGTATTCTTTGTGCGCTAATGGATGGCAAGGCTTGGACTGCAACAGAGTTAAGTACCGTTGCAGGGGTCACACCTTCAACGGCCAGTGCCCATCTGGCAAAATTGTTAAATAGTCAATTAATTACCTATCTGTCTCAAGGGCGACACCGCTACTATCGCCTCGCTGGTACAGATATCGCAGCTCTAATTGAAACTTTAATGGGGGTTTCAATGAAAATGAAGAGTCAACACCCCACCACCACACCTATTACCTTACGCAAAGCGCGCACCTGTTATAACCACCTAGCAGGAGAAATCGCAGTAAAAATCTATCAATCTATGCAAAAAAGAGGCTGGATATTAATCGAAGAGAACAAACTTTCTACATTTGGCATTGACGGTTTTAAACAGCTAGGCATCAAATTACCAATAAAAACAACAAAAAAAATGGTGTGTGAATGTTTAGACTGGAGCGAACGAAGTATGCATCTGAGTGGAGTCGCTGGCGCTGAATTATTAAAAATATTTGAGCAAAACGGATGGATAAACAGAATAAAAGGCTATAGGGAAGTAAGTTTTACATCAACGGGCAAAAAAGCCTTAAAGCGCTATTTTGAAATTGATATCACCTAATTTAACTATTTAATATTATTAGCATTCTTCGGTTCATATATGTAAAAAAGCCCCGTGATTTTCATCACGGGGCTTGATTAAGTGGCGGAACGGACGGGACTCGAACCCGCGACCCCCTGCGTGACAGGCAGGTATTCTAACCAACTGAACTACCGCTCCACTTATTCTTTTCGCCTTTCGGCAATTTACTGCTTCTTATAAGCAATAAATTTTTAATTAATGTCTGGCAGTTCCCTACTCTCACATGGGGAGACCCCACACTACCATCGGCGCTACGGCGTTTCACTGCTGAGTTCGGCATGGGGTCAGGTGGGACCACCGCGCTATTGCCGCCAGACAAATTCGGTTT
>NZ_JBIXLP010000069.1:0-91924 GCF_053543535.1 Providencia sp. AGC89 | reverse complement strand
GAACTTTACTGACGGCAGCTTGGAACTTTACCGGTGGCAGCTTGGAACTTTACTGGCGGCAGCTTGGAACTTTACCGGTGGTAGCTTGGAACTTTGCCGGAGGATGCTTGGAACTTTGCCGGAGGATGCTTGGAACTTTTCCTCCGACAATTTGAAACTTTGCTGACAAGTTATAAAGGAAATATTTTAATAATATTTATTCATCATATTGGCTTAAGTCAAAGGGATATTTAAATAATATAAACTGGTTTGTTCGATAGCCTTGGTTACTATGAGTAGGGGCGGTGGGATAGGCTAATGTTAATAATCCATCTTTAACAAGTGGAGATAGGTAATCACGCCCTAATGACTTAGGATGCCGATCTAATAGTTTAGAGAGATCTCGCATAGTTAAGTAATTGCGCATTGCAAGAACTAAAATCATAGACATTACTTGTGATTTTTTTAATTTGCGCTTATTTGCTTCTCTTAATTCTTTCGATATTTCCATTAGTTCAGCCCACCTGAATTCTTTTCGAAGTTCTTTAGCATCACTAAGGGTAGAAACTAAATCTTTAGGATTTGGGAGGTCAAAATTAAACTTTTCACCTTTGATGAACTCGTAAAAGGTTTTAGTCTCTCCCTCTTCATTCTTAAAGAAATTCTCTAAATTACCTAAAAAATGCTCACCTTTAGCTTCCTCAATAAACTTACTCATCTCTGATATTTTAACATCTAGTAATTCAATTTTATCAACATTTTTTGAATCATTGCGTTCAATAATTAATTTTTTTAAATTTGATTCTTCTGTTTCTATAGTCTCTAATAAAAATGTTTTGAATCGTTCCTGATAGGATTCAAGAAAATTGTCATTAATAAAAATATCATAAAAATACTCTCGTTCTATAGGTTGCCCATTTGGTAAGAGTTCGTCATCAGAGTCACTTTTTAAATCTTGAATAGTTGATTTAGGAAGATTAAAGAATGTTTTTAATCTCTCAATACCTTTCTCGCTATTAGGTGTTACAAGTGAGTGGATAGGTGAAAAATAACGCTTATTTCGAGGGGTGCCATCTGAATTTAATATACCTAATTTTACCAATTTAGCTAACGATAGAGTTATTTTTCTGCTCTCTGCTGGAGTTTTTTTTCGTAGACTTTCGTGACTAATCACTTGATTTGTAATTGACTCAGATACTATAAAAATTTCTAGTTGATTTAATTTAGATATGTTTTTTCCACAAACTTGGTTTACCTTATCTAGAACATGTCGTGGGATCATTGTTTCTGTATACAACTCTAGGGTTGTAATATTTTGTTCTCTTTCTTCTTTTAATTGAGGTTCAGACCAATATTGTGATTTCCAGCCACTAAATATTTTGGGCAATCCGGAGCCAGCTCTTTCTCCTAGTCCAGCCATTAAGAACATTTGATGTAGATATTTGTTACGGCAATCACTTAAACCGCCACTTTTTGCAGTGGAGAGCGGTATTCTAATATTTCCAGGATTTCTAAAATAAAATAGCCCATTCTTTTTAACTATTTTAATTGGTGTCTGACCACTGTAATTTGCATGCACTAAAGTGTTTACCAATGCCTCTCTTAATGCCTCATGTACAGGGCTTTCTTCCGTTCTATATCCATCTTTGTCAATATTGAATGGAACTTTCAAATCTTCAGTTAGTCTTAAATATACTTTTTTATAAAAATCAAATATATTCCCAGACCAAGTACCATCAGGGATTATCCTATCAATCCAACGGTCATTAGAGTCGTCTTGCTCTTGGTATTCGATAAAATAATTAGGCATAGCTTCTTGTATTGAAGACCACTTTCCAAACATCAGTAGCCCTGCAGTTGTTAATCCCTCTTCTCCTGTTTTTCTGTCTTTTCTCCAGCCATTCAATGCCTTTACAAATTCAAAATCATCATATTCTAGCCAAATATGGTTTGGCTTTAATCTTGATAGAGAAGTTCGAAACGATTGTAGCGTTTTATGGTCTAGGTCATCGATAGTAAACCCATGGTGAATTTTATCATCTAGGGTATCTTTATTTTGTTCCGCTAACATAAGTTTTACATCAGTTTCACTGCATTTAATGTCCCCTTCATTTAAGCGAATGTAAGTACCGGAAAGTGGATTCCCATTAATAAATACAGGTCGCTGTTTTGTGTCTGCTTGGGGGATTTCAATGATAATTATATTTTTATCATCTATTTTTTCTACACAAACGTGAGAGTTATCTAAAAGATTTATACTAACTTTTTGCTTGTTATTTAGAGTATTAAATAAATCTTTTTTTACCTTTTCAATATCGTTTATACCTACTGCTAAAAATGAGCCTTTTTTTTCTTTGATGCCTAAAAACACTCTACCGCCATAGGTGTTAGCCATTGCAGAATAGGTTTCCCAAAAATCATGCGGTACCTCACCATTTCCATCCTTTCCTTGAGCTTGCTTACACTCAATGTCTACGCCTTCTACAATATTTAAAATATTCTCTATCGGATTCATACGAAACTCTTTTTGAAATAGATAATAAGAAAATGTGCAATGTATATTACTAAATTCACTTGAATAGTAAAAATTATCAAAATCGAGTTTGTACAAAGTAAATTTAAGTTTGGCAAATTTCACTATTTTTGATTACAAGTAGCATAGTTGCTCACAAAATATTATTACTCAAAATAACCTCACAATTTCGCATCAAATTGCACAAATTTAGCCTTAACTTATTTTCTGCTTGGTACCTGTACTGGTGCGGGTTTTGGTGATCGGCACAACTGCACAAAAAAGCACACCTTTTGTGTGCGGGCGAGGCGGGGGAGCAATCGCGCGCTTTGGGTTGTAGGTGGGGTAGTTTTTTCGCACGTTTGAGGTATAAAAAAAGGCGCTTTTTTGCGCCTGTGTGGGGTAGGTTGATGCGTTTTAATTTAAAACGAGGCTAGCTATAGGTAATAATTGAAAGCAGTGTGATAGCGTACAGCTTGATACAGAGGATAAGTATTTTTATCTCGTTATCACTTGCTACCCAGGGCATCTAACAAAGCGTACGTATTGAAGCGTACAACCTCTTCGCCTAGCCATTCATTGATTGATTTCAAGCTTTCAATGATGGGGGATAATTCATTGATAGAAAATACTTTAGCGGCTTTTTCTATATCACCAAAGTTACTTGAACCACTTGGTACGATACCCATAAGTTGAGGGGGCACGCGGTGCATGGCGAGCAAGTCATCGCGGGTTGTATCTTTCACGCTCATAAATTCATCTTTTGCCGCAATTTGGCTAAATGGTAATATTTGAATCCCGTCTTTCTTACCGCCGGCAGCGTAGACAAAGAGATTTTTAAACGCCCCGCCTTGCCGTGATTTCTGCAACGATTCTTTTAAATCATTGACACCGTTGGGATCGGCGAGGGTGTCATTAAGATAAACAATCACACCGGCGTGCGAACCATTTTCATAATAGTTAACACGAAAGGTTGTGGCTGAACGGTTGAGGGTGGCAGAGATAAGGCCGGCGAGATATTCAGGCAGGCCGTATACTTCCTGGTTAATATCGGGATTGATTAAGTGAAAGACATGACCGCGTTTAAATTCGTGAGCGTCACGAAAGTTTTGGACGAAAAAATAGTTATCCAGGTCAACACCACGGCGAGTATATTTAGCCGGCGATCGTTTTAGCTGCAGTAAACCGCCCAAGCGATTAATGCGCTTCTCAAAATAGGCATTACCGAACACCAGGTAATCCAATACATAAGCGCTCATTTCTTTATAGGTCAGTGCCTTATGCGGAATAAAGCAACTCATTATCACATTACGCTTAAAAAATAGCGGTGATTGGTGATGCACTGCAGAATGAAAGGCGCGCGCAATACCGTAAAAATCCAGTGGCGTTTCGTACCATCTACCGTTTTTAGCACACTCCATGCAATCAAGCAGATCATAGGCGCCCATAATGGGGATAGGGTTATCAAAAGTGAACGCGGCACATTGATTTTCGGGGGGTAAATTTGTTGTGTTGGTGACAACGGGTAATTCAGTTTCCATTTAAAACTCCGATATGCAGGAACCTTCATTTGCAGTTTCACTGCCAATAGGTTCGCCATATAAAACATTCATGATTGACCAGGCAATGTCACCGTGATCAACGCCGCGTGTTCTTTCCGATACGTAGGTAACAATGCCGCCGGGGGTGATTACCTTTTTAATTGTCATAAACGATGAGGCAATGTGTTGTGCGCCCGCATCATATTCAAGGCGACCATTACGGATTAACATTTGTGTTTTAAGGACCATTAACCGTTTAACTGGTGCGGAGTAACCAATCATAGTTGCCGCTGGATAGAATTTTTTAACCAATTCATAGACGGCTTCACCCGTCCCGCCAGTGCCGTCAACCGTGATCCCGATAACGTTATAGCGCAGGGTTAATTTTTTGATTTCTTCAGCTTGTTTTTCAAAGGCCATACCACGAAAACGCAGGGCTTCAACGACTCGCCATTTACCTCCCGTGACTGCAGGTGGAGAAAGAACAGCAATCCCTAAGCCGTCACCATTGCCACCGGTGCCTGTTGGGTCAGCACCGATATGTACCGGTTTATTGCCAAGAGGGCGGTTGGTATACGGTTTCCAATCAGGCCAAACGTCACGGTTATACCCGTCAACACCACGTGCAAAAAGCTCGTTGTAATCAAAGGCCCGTTCACCGGCTTTAACAAACTGGCAGTTATACAGGTTTTCAAAATCATCAGGGGTATTTTCACTTTCGATTTCTTCCAGGGAAACCAGGTCAAAACCAGAGTTAAGCGCATCATGAATCGTAACGATTTGCCGCCAGATGTTATCACCGCCTAATTGCCCGTTTTTTAATGATTTATGGCTGGTATCAATGAGAATTTTTTTACTTTCAGCGCGTGCATTATTGAAGAAATCCCCCGTCCAGAACGGATAGGCTTCATGTTCTTCTGACGAGGGTGTCGAAAAGTAAGTACGGCGCAAACCAATTTGCGTTGCCATTGCTGCAGCGACTTTACGCAGCTCCATAAAATTCGCTGTCCAAAAGAACTCATCAAAATGGAGATCGCCAGTGTATGACTGTGCAGTAGCCGCCGATGTGCCAAGGAAAAACAGCGTTGCACCATTGGCTAAAATAATTTTATCGCCGCCTTTTAATTCAACACCGACAAGCCGTGCGAGGGCCTGAATAAAAACTTTAAATTGCAATGCCTGGGCGCGGCTAGCCGATAGAAATATTTGGTTATTACCTGTTTCTAGGGCATGAATTAATGCCTCCCTGGCAAAATACCAAGTCGCCCCGATTTGCCGTGACTTTAAAATCATCCGGTTACGGCGGTGTTTCTGTTTGTACCATTTCTTTTGATGCTCATAGAGTGAGTCCAGCACGAGGTCTCGCAATTGGTCTATTTGTTCATCGGTGAAATGGTTTTTCGGGGTTTTCGGTTTCTTTTCTGTTTCGTGCTGCTCATTCGATTTATTAAAGCGTTCTAGCTGACGCCCTAGAAAATCAATGACTTTGAAATCATGAGCGGTCAAATTCTCTTTTGACATTAAACGCAATATACGTACGTGGGTCTCACCGCTAAGGCGTTGCATTACCTCGGTTTCATCCCATTTATCGCGCCGGCGCCACGAATAAATAGTGTTCGCACTCACATTTAAGTGAGTGGCAATTTGTGAAATGCTGTAGGCCTGCCAGTAGAGGCTTTTCGCTTCCTGTCTCGGATCGCGTAATGAGTCTGTCATCATGTATCAACTTTCCCACATCGCGCGCGTAGTCCTCCACGGTTTTAACTTGTCACATTGACACGACAAGGCAAAGGTTTTGAATCATAAACAATCACTTGCGAAGATATAAGTACACAAAATTGTCGCTATCTTCGGAGTGAAAACCCAATGTCAAAGGACAATAAAACACTGAAAGTCATCGTCTGTACGGAGGGCGGAACGCTTAACGGCTTTGCTGTATCGCGTGACCAAATCCAGCAGATGGCGGACAACTACAGCCCGCAGCTTTATGCAGCACGTATTAATTTAGAACACATCACCAGTATTTTCCCTGATAGCCAATGGCGCCATTTTTCCATGGTTGATTCAGTTCGTGCAGTTGAATTGGAAGATGGACCATTAAAAGGAAAATTAGCCTTAGAAATTACTGCGACCATTGATCCCGTAAAAGACGCTGGATTATTAGCGCTTAATCAAAGTGGTCAAAAAATATTTTCCAGTATCGAATTTTTACCGGATTGCCCGAATGATGCAGCAAAAGGGGCCTATCTCACAGGTGTTGCATTAACAGACACACCAGCAGCGTTTGGTACGCAAGTCATCAAACTGAGTAACCGCGAACGTGGCTTACCAGTTGATGCCAATAACACTTATACGGCATCACTGGAAACCGTTGTAAAGCTCACTGCAGCGGCAGTGAAAGATAAAACTGATAAACAGTCATTATCAGAGCAATTCTTGGATGGACTAAAGAAAGTATTAGGTATTCAGCGTGATACAGCATCACAAGAAATTTCCGCGCTTAGAGAGGGAATTAACCTCACCGCAACGACATGTGCCAATGCATTAAAAGAAGTGGAAACTCTCACGGCGAAAAATGAAGCTCAAGCGGGTGATATCAGCAAGCTTACGCAGGAAATTGAAGCGCTGAAAACGCAATTGAGTAACACAGATGCGGGCGGTGAACAACGTCAACTTTCCACCGGTAACGGCGGGTTTGTTCAGTCTGAGTATTAATTAAACCCGACTATTAAGGAATGGCCTCAATGTCATATACACCACAAGTACAAAAGGCTTATTTATCGTATTTGGATAATCAAGCGCGTCTAAATAACACCGTAAGAACGGATGATAAGCTGCAGTTTTCTGTTGAACCGTCTGTTCAGCAAAAAATTGAAAAAGCGGTAATGGAAAGTCACCCATTTCTAAAAGAAATCAACTCATTCGGTGTCACAGAGCAAAAAGGCGAAACGATTTTAATCACTGTTAATAAGCCTATTGCGGGTCGCAACACCTCGACAAATGATCGCCGTGAGCCACAGTCGGTTCATGATTTAACGGCAAATCGATATTCATGTGAGCAAACCAACTTTGACACCATGATTTCTTATACGCAGTTAGATGCCTGGGCGGGTCATCCAGAGTTTCAGAATTTGATTAATCAGCAAATTTTACAGCGTGAAGCTTTAGACCGCTTGATGATTGGTTTTAACGGTGAGAAATGTGCGCTGAAATCTGACCGTAACACTTACCCATTACTGCAAGATGTCAATATCGGTTGGCTGCAATTAATGCGTGAACGTGCACCACAACGCGTGATGAAAGGGATCACCGTAACCTCTCGTGATGAGGACGGGAAAATTATCACAAAAGGGCAATATGCCAATATTGATGCAGTTGTTTTCGATGCTGTTAATAGTTTGCTTGATCCGTGGCATAGGCAGGCAGTGGGGCTTGTTGCAATTGTTGGTCGCCAACTGGTCACACAGAAAAACTTCAAAGTTATCAATCAGCACAGTCAGCAAAATCCAAATATGGAATTGCTCGCCGGCAATGAATTGTTAAAACTCAGTGCCCTGGGTGGCATCCCAACGGTTCAAGTGCCTTATATGCCTGATGGTGCGGTGTTTATCACCACCATGAAAAACCTGTCGTTGTACTGGCAGAAAGGCAAGTTAACCCGCTTTATCAAAAATGAACCGGAATATAACCGTATTGCAACTTACGCACAAAGCAATGACGGTTATGCGGTTGAAGATTACGGCTTAGGTTGTCTGATTGAAGATATTACCTTTGCCGGTGCTAACAGCGGCGAGTAACAGTATGACCACCGGTGTCATTGTGGCACCGGTATTTTTCACGGGGAACATGCAATGGAACAACTTACGCCGGCGCAAAAACATTGGCGCCAAGTTATGGCAGAACGCCGAGGCGATGAACATACAGCCGAAGATATGACGGCATACGAACAAATTTTACACCGTTTACGTCATGACCAAACACGCCTTAGCCATATTCAAGGTACGGAATTTAAGGTTGAGTATAAAAAAACAATACTTGAACAGTATGAGCCTTGGATTGATGGCGTGCTATCGGCTAACACAGGGCAATCAGATGAAGTATTTACAACTCTCCTTGTTTGGCAAGTTGATTGTGAAAATTATGACCGTGCGCTTGATATGGCTGATTACGTTCTCGCCTATAACTTGCCGTTGCCAGAACGTTATAACCGCACACCGGCAACGATGGTGATTGATGAAATTTGTGATAGAGCACTGACGCTGTTTGCTGCAGGTGTTTCTAAAGAAAAATTAATTTCTATCAATGTATTACAGCGCTTATGTGACCTAACTAAATCATACGATGTGCCTAATGAGGTTCGGGCAAAACTCTATAAATCATTGGCTTATACATTGCGTTTAAATGATGACATTAACGACAAGTCACGCGCGGTTGAGCTGATGCAAAGCGCATTGTTACTGCATGAAAAAGTGGGTGTTAAGCGTGATATTGAGTTACTGCAGCGAGAAATCAAAAAAGCCACAGTAAAACAAGATGATGCCCCAACGCAAGAGCCTGAAAATAGCGAAAAGCCAGAGCCTAAAAAGGCGGTAGCGAAGAAAACCACCACGAAAAAGACAACAACGACACGGAAAAAAGCCGCGTCTTAACCGAATGCACCCCCGTGTGCCACGGCGGCACGATGAAACAGGGTAAATAACGTTGTTTCATCGTCCACCGCCGTTTTTTATTGAGGTGACAAATGAACGGGCTAGTTGCTAAAAAAACCATTGCACCAACGGATGAAACCATCGATATCAATGACCAGGGCGAAACAGTTAAAACCATTCCTTTTTACCCTGAGATTAAGCTTTCGGATCTCCGCTGGGCGATGCGTATCAATGGCACAGTCACAACAGCCAGGCTAAAACACGCCACCACGAATGCGGTTATCTATGTCAATAATTTATTAAGTCACTGGCAAAGTCAGCAATCGGTTGATGCATTGGAAAAAATCCCGTCACCGCCGGTGAATAACGAAACCAATCATACCTTTTTGTATCGTCATGCGGTGTACAGCTACACAAAAGCATACTTGATTGAAAACTATCGTGATATTGACACCACGCGAGATGGTGAAAAGCACGCTGAGGCGCTGAGCACTCAAATTGATGATTTAAAACGTGATACCCAAAATGCAATCCGTGATTTGACCGGAGAGAAACGCATGATTGCGGAGTTAGCATAATGAAAATTCAGGCGCATCAAGGCGATACCGTAGATTTGTTGTGTTTCCGATATTACGGGCGAACACACGGTGTTGTTGAGCAGGTTTTAGAAACTAACCCTGGGTTGTGCCTGACAACTGAATTAAACGCGGGTCAGTGGGTGGATATGCCCGATATTACCGAGCCTAAACAGAAAGACATTATTCAATTGTGGGATTAGGGATGGACGAATTTTACAGCGAACTTCACAGCAAGCTTACTTACTTTTTCGCCACCGTTGGCGCGTTCTTTTCTGGTTTCACACTTTATGAAGTTGGCTTTCTATTTGGGCTCATTGTCAGTGTTGTTTTGGGTGTTCTGAATTATTTACTTAATCGCCGTTCACAGCAAAAAAGGACGGAAATATGGGCCGATTATGTGAACACCTTAAAAACACAAAGTGAGCTCGGCAATGCCACCGAGTCAGTTAAAGAATTTATCACAGCACCTAAACAGGATTTGTAATGCGACAAAATAACGTGAACTTATTCAGTAAAGCCATGATTGGCTTGTTATTAGGTGGTGCTGGCGCAACTGCAATCCTTGACCAATTCCTTGATGAAAAAGAAGGGAACTTGCTGACGTCTTACCAAGATGCGGGCGGTATTTGGACTATATGCCGCGGTGTTACACGAATAGACGGTAAACCCGTACAAAAAGGCATGACGATGACCGATGAGCAGTGCGCCAAAGTTAACCGTATTGAAGCGGAAAAGGCGGTTAACTGGGTGTTGCATAATGTCAAAGTGCCATTAACAGACGCGCAAGTCGCCGGTATTGCCAGTTTCTGCCCCTACAATATCGGCCCTGGTAAATGCTTTACTTCGACATTCTATAAAAAGCTTAATAGCGGCGATAAAAAAGGGGCTTGCCAAGAAATTAAACGTTGGATTTTTGATGGTGGTAAGGATTGCCGCCAAACAAAAGGCCAGAAAAACGGCTGTTACGGGCAAGTATTACGCAGGAATCAAGAATCAGCGCTAGCGTGTTGGGGGATTGATGATGAATAAAAGCGGTCTTTCAACATACCTTATTATTGGGTTGGCCTTGTTGGTGATAGTAGGCAAATGGCACTACGACAAAAAGATAGCGGTACAAACGGCAATGCATGAAACAACCATCACCGCGATAGCCCTTGAGGCTAAGATGCACAGTGATGCAGTGATTGAACGTATGAAGTCAGCACAACGTACCGCCGCTGAATTAGATGTGGAATATTCAGGAAAACTTGAGCATGAACTTAATGAAAATGATCGCCTTCGTCGTTCCCTGGCTAATGGTGATAAGCGGTTGCAGTTCGCCAAAGCCGACCTTGCTACCTGTAAGTTGTCAGCAAGTCGAAATACCAGCAGCGGCGGCGTGGGCGATGGAACCGAAATCCGACTCTCTACAGAAGCTGAACAGCTTGTTCTCGATATCCGAGCCGGAATTATCAGTGATCAAGCCAAACTAGATTATTGGCAGGCCAGAGCGATAAGGCTTGAAAAACAATGCAGGTTAATACCATGAAAAAATTTTTCTGTGTTGCTGCAATATTGATAGCTATGTGTGCTCTTTGGGGATTTAGTTTTTATATTTCAATAGATAACACATGCAAGATTGACAAGCCGAGCCTAGAAAAACGTTGTGTTAGAGCAATTGAATATTATCGGGGGCGATGATGTTAAAACCTAAGTTATTAAGGGAGTTTATCGCAAAAAGCGATCCCTTTTTTCAGCAAAGTGCCGAAGCACTTGAAGTCTATGTGACCGAGGGGCAAGTCATCGCCACCGGAACGGCAAGCAATTCATTTTTGTATCGTTACAAATTGAATGTATTGGCTATGGACTACCCGAACCCCTTGGATAATTTAACGTTGCCAGTAATGAAGTGGGTTCGTGAGCAACAGCCTGATTTGATATTCAACCCAGATAAGCGCGAAGCCGGTATTCGTTTTGATGCCGATATTTTAGATAACGATACCGCCGATATTTTGATTGTTTTACAAGTAACGGAACGTGTCACCGTTGACAGTTCTAGCGGTAAGGATGTGATCACACACTTACCAGAACCGAAATTTCAACCCAAATAACGTGGGGTAAATCGTGAGTAATGAAAATTCACTATTTGCACAGCTAGATGATGAATTATCACGGTTGCTTTCAACAACAAGCCCCGCTTATCGTCGCCGGTTATCTGCCAGGCTGGCAAAAGCGATCAGAACAGACCAACAAAAACGGATTCGTAGCCAAAAAAATCCGGATGGGTCAGCCTACCAGGCACGAAAAACAAAAGTATTACGTTCAAAGCAAAGTGTTGAATTTTTATATAAAGGCGAGGTTCGCCGGTTGCGTAGTTGGCGCAGTACGAAAGGCCGTAATGGTCGGATGATAAAGGGATTTGATGAGGAGCGCGGCGCGCTAAGGTCATTCTATCGTAGTGATATTGACCGATTTTTAGCGATTAATTTATCAGAAACACGGCGCAGCACAAAGCGACCTGATCCCATGTTTCAACGGTTACGTACCGCCAGATTTTTACGGATGCAATCCACACCAGCCGCTGCCGTTGTTGGTTTTCAAGGCCGTGCCGCCGCGATTGCAAGGCAGCACCAATACGGACTAACCGGAACAATTAACGAACTGGCAAAAACGCAGTATCCGCAGCGTGAATTATTGGGGTTATCACCTCATGAGCGAGTGGGATTACTGGAAATCATTTACCAGGATTTAATGAGTGCAAAATGAGCATTACTGAACTTGAGCGCCTAATTTCAAACATTTTTCGGGTCGGTATTGTTGAAAAAATCGACCTGGAGAAGAAAGTGTGCCGTGTGAGAACGGGGGAAAATCTCACCGATTGGATCATGTTTGGTGCAGACCGTGCCGGCGCGGGTCGTTCTTGGTGGGCGCCAAGTGTCGGTGAGCAAGTATTGATTGGGGCCATTGGCGGTGAATTGAGCACTGCATTTATTTTGTGCTCGTTGTATAGCGTTGATCATGATGCGCCAAGCCATTCGGCAGAGGCTATGCACAAGACATTTAGTGATGGTGCGGTGATTGAATATGAGCCAGCCACGGGGCAATTATCTGTGACCGGTATTAAAAAAGCCGTCGTTAATGCCAGTAATGCAATTGACGCAACGGCACCAACCGTCACGGTTAATGCGAGTAGTCAAATTAATTTAAATACGCCAAAAGTCGTGTGCTCAAACAATCTAACTTGTACCACGTTGAATGTTGAAAAAGGCGGTGAAATGACCGGTAACTTTAATCATAAAAATGGCAGCATTAAATCGAATGGCATCACTTTGCATGACCATAAACATGGTGGTGTTGAGCGCGGCGGCAGTCAAACGGATGGCCCTCAATGATGTATAGCGGATTTGACAGAAACACAGGGCGGCAAATTAATGATGATGCACATATTTGCCAGAGCATTAATGACATTTTAATGACGCCGGTTGGTTCGCGAGTGATGCGCCGCGAATACGGTTCGCTTTTGATGGAATTGATTGACCAGGCAGATAATAAGCCACTGCGTTTAAAAATAATGAGTGCATGTTATATGGCGTTATTACGTTGGGAACCTCGCGTGAGTTTGCAAAAAATTGAAGTAAAACAAAATGAAAAGGGCGTTACAACGCTTTATCTGCAGTGCATGAAAAATGACGGTCAACCACTAATGACAACTATCCCCGTGAGGTAAGCCATGCCAACCATTGACTTAAGTTTATTGCCGCCGCCGGATGTTGTGGAATCACTTGATTTTGAAATTTTATTTGCAGAGCACAAGGCGGCATTGATTGAAGCAACGCCAGAAGAACAGCGAGCCGCTATTGTACGAACATTAGAATTAGAGTCTGAGCCGCTAGTTAAGCTATTACAAGTCAACTGTTATCGCGAATTGCTTTTACGGCAACGTGTGAATGAGGCGGCTAGAGCTTCAATGGTCGCGTTTGCAACAGGGGCAGACCTTGATCAGTTAGCCGCCAATAATGGCGTTAAGCGCTTGGTGCTATTTGCTGGTGATGAAACTGCTATTCCACCTATTCCGCCGGTGTATGAATCTGATTCTGATCTCCGCGTGCGTATACCAGGTGCATTTGAAGCGTTAAGTGTAGCGGGTCCAATTGGCAGTTATGAATATCATGCCCGTAGCGCTGATGGTCGTGTCGCCGATGCATCCGTAATTAGTCCAAAGCCGGCTTATGTCACTGTTACGGTGTTATCCCGTGAGGGGAACGGCACCGCACCGGTTGATTTGATTGAAAAAGTGAATGTGGCTTTAAACGATGAAGATGTTAGGCCAGTGGCTGACCGTGTGACCGTCCAATCGGCAAAAATAGTGAATTACGAAATTGAAGCCGTGATCTATTGCTATCCGGCTCCTGAATATGAACCCATCACAGAAGCGGCAGAGGCGCAATTAAAGCGTTATACCACACAACAACACCGGCTAGGCCGTGACATTGTACTGAGTGCTATTTATGCAGCCTTGCACGTTCAAGGTGTTCAGCGGGTCGAAATTAAGAAACCTACCGCCGATATTAAATTGGATAAAACGCAGGCCAGCTACTGCACCAATATTAATGTGATGTTAGGTGGTTCCGATGAGTAGCCAATTGTTGCCTGTTGGTTCATCAAAGCTGGAAATTGCAGCGGCTGAGGCTTGCGCTCAAATTGAGAAAGTCCCTGTTCCTATTCGCGAATTGTGGAACCCTGATCTATGCCCTGTACATTTACTTCCCTATTTAGCCTGGGCGTTCAGTGTTGACCGTTGGGATAAAAACTGGACTGAAAAAGCCAAGCGTGACGCGATTAAATCCGCGATGTTTATTCATAAACACAAAGGCACGATTGGCGCATTGCGCCGTGTTGTTGCTCCTATTGGCACGTTAATTAATGTCGATGAATGGTTTGAAGATGGTTCAGAAGTGGGCACGTTCAAACTGGATATTGCATTAAGAGACACGGGGATTGATGAAGAAACACACATTGAATTAACCAATATCATCAATGATACCAAGCCAGTAAGCCGAAAACTCACCAATATCACACTGCACTTAGAAACTGAAAGTGTGATTAATGTTGGTGCTCTGGTCGAAGATGGGAGTTTAACGACAATTTACCCTTATTCACCTGAGTGCATTTATTTGGATGCCATTCAGTCTATGGCTGTTTCATTATTTGGTGGCGACATTTTATCTGTTTACCCGCCGCAGCCCCCTCAAATTATTGTCACAACGCATTCATATAGTGCTGTTGCTTTATATCATGCTGACGTTATGGAGATCTCTAATGTCTAAACCGTATTATTCTATTTTAACTAATATAGGCGAGAACTTAGTCGCTAAAGCAACCGCATTAGGAACTAAGTTAGATTTGACAACAATGGCGGTAGGGGATGGGAATGGAAAATTACCTGCGCCAGACCCTGCACAAACAAAACTAATTAATGAGAAGCGCCGCGCCGCGGTTAATTCATTGGAGATCGATAAAAATAATCCCAATATTATTATTGTTGAACACATTATCCCCGAAACGGAGGGCGGTTGGTGGGTGCGTGAAATTGGGTTATTTGATTCTGAGGGGAATTTAATTGCAGTGGGTAATTGCCCTGAAACCTACAAGCCGAAGATGATTGAGGGCTCTGGACGCACTCAAATCATCCGTATGATGATAGTTGTCAAATCGACAGAGTGTATAGAGTTAAAAGTAGATCCATCTGTTGTGCTGGCAACAAGAGAGTATGTTGATAATATTGAAAGTAATATTAATTATAAATTTAATGAATTAGAAGAGCTAGAGTCATCTAAGGGTATTTTGATTAGTAAAGTTGAAGGTATTGTACTTGATACTACTACAGATAATAGAAATGCAATTTTTAGCTCAAGAGAACAAGTTTATATTCCGCGTGGTATAACTGTGCGCTGTAACCTACTTCCAGATGATGATGTGACTATCTTTAATGGAGAAGGAAAGTTGCTTACTCGTGACATATGGGGTAATGAGCATATTTTTGATGTAGCGCTCGCAACGGACAGAACCCAAAATCATTCTGTTAAATCGCGGGTCAATTCAATTTTATTACAAAATAAAAACCCTAGAGTTGGGTTGGTGGGCGACTCTATAAGTGAAGGAAAGGGTAGTGATGAGTGGAAGCAAAACCCCATAGATGAAAATGGGAATCTAAAATCAATAAATTATGATCACGATGCAGAGGGAGGGAAGCAAGGTTATTTTTCAGTGTTTAAAAATGCATCTAGACATGCGACTGGGTTAAATCCAAACCGTGTAATTGAAACATGTAATGCGTCATCATCGGGTAAAAAGTTAATTGATAATTGGGCTTATAAAAATATAGATTATGGTTTTTTTCAGAACAGCGCATACAAAAATAAAATACCAGATGTTGTTTTGTTGGCCATGGGCCACAATGATGTTATTACGTCAGAAGAGTTAGTTAACAAGTATTTAGATGAATTTGATAAGTTTATAAGAAAATGTTGGGGGTACGGCTCTTACGTCGCATTGATATCAAACTCTATGTGTTCAGTTCGAAATGATAGTACCGAGGCATTTAAAGATGCAGTTTGTAAAAAGTATGGCATCGAATGGTTTGATATAGGCTCAGCTCTAATTGATTATGCATACAACGGGAGAGCGAGTTTTTCAGATATTTTTTATGAAGGCCCAAAAGATCAAGATTATGACTTTACGCACCCTAAAGTAATAGGCCATCGTTTTATGGGATATCAACTTATTAATTTGATATTTGACACTCGAATAACAACAATAACTAGTGATGAAATTATTACCGGTTTTAGAACTGCTAAGCACATAAGTTATGACGCTACTAGCCGTGAAGCGTTCAATACAATAACTCTAAATGATACGTCTGAAAGATTTCTAATCGATTTTGGCGGGGTTAGTCGATGCACTGCACCAAAAACACCAACTTTTGATTTTATTATAGAAAATAAAGTGATTGGAGGGGCATTAAATATAGTTATACCTTTGCCGTCCCCGCATAATAAGCCTGCATCAGTCATATTAATGAATGCGAACGGTACTTATCAAAACACTGTCAGTGGCGATGATTCCAACTTGACTGGCTACTATGTCATGCGTTTGATTGATTTAGACTACGGCCCAAATATTATTAGGGTCTATTATACAGGAACATCATCAACAACAGGTTATGCACCATTTTTATCGGTATCAAAGACGGTTAAAACATCATGTTGTAACCAATATTATTCAGACATTCGTAAAGATGAACTATTACCTATCACAAATGTTGATAATAAATCAAGCTATTACAATGATAAATACGATTATTCAATTGGTAATAGGGTTGCAGATAGAGTCTCAGATACATTCAGAGGGTACGTTAATTTTCATGCAAAGTATGTGAAAGGTATGAGGATCTGGATTGCGTATAAACCTGATGTATCATACAGAAATGGCTATTATGCTGAAATTTTGGACGAAAAAACAATCATAGTAAAAAAAGCTGAGGATGATAGTAGCGTAGCAACACTAGATAATATTAATACATCAGATGGGTCAGTAAGATTCCAAATAAAATATGATGGGAATAAATTATTTATGTTATCAAATGCCGTTCAATCAGTAAGCTTTCCAAGACGTGGAGGACTTATCTATTTAGAGAATAAATCAGATTCAGCCATTGCCGACTACTGGATTAATGTGGCATCAAATTTTATAAACTAAACGTGATGAAAAATAGTTAAGGGGCTTTCGCCCCTTAACTATTTATAAACTAAAGTGAAAGTATATCGTTTAAATCCATGCCAGCTAGTTTCTCTCTTGAATCCTCATTAACCCTGGTCAACGTGATCGTAAATTCAATTCGTTTGGCTTTACCGTCACCGAAAAATAACGTCCTGCCCTCGCTCATACTATCCATGACATACATACCATAAATTAAGCCTGTACCCTCAATCAGTGGGTAAGGGCGCCCGCGATAAGCGGATGTGCGTAATAGTTCCAGGGAAATATCACCGCCGGTCACTTCGGGTACCAATACACCGGTTAATGTGATCTTATCTTCACCGGCGCCAATGTATTGATACGATGCCGAACGACCAATAAGGTCATTTTTGGCATAACGCCAATTCATCGAACGTTGTAAGTTTTGATACGGTATGGTTTCCAACATAAAAACAAACATACCAAAAATCATCATCATAATGATTATCCTATATCGGTTAAGAGAGAACGCCGGCGCGTATCAGTTTCACGTTTAAGTTTTTCCAGTTCCTGGCGAACAATGGAGGCGATACTTTTGGCATCTTTCATATCAACACCGTGAAAATGGAATTCGTATTTATCCCCATCCTGCTTAATATCTTGCTTAACAGGGCGCTGCATTTCCATTTTAGCCGGCGCAACGTCAGAAGCTGCGAGCACATTAGGTACTGATACCCCGCGCACGGTTGGGTCTTGGTAAAGCCCATCGACTGCTTTAATGGCAGGGAAGTTTTTAAAAACAATTTCACCCAGTTTATTTGGGTCCCGTACTTCTTTATCGGGCGTAGAGATACCGCCACCACTAGAACCTTTGTTTTTGGCTTCGCCTGGGTTGTAAACATCTGTTCCAAATTCAGGTGCTTTTACTTTTGGTGGTGTGATATTGCCGTTTTCGACATTCTCATTGTGTTTCGCCGTTTCTTTGCTTGTTTTGGTTTGCTCCTGGTTTCCTGCTTTGATAACGGCGGCAATACCCTGCAGCGGAGAGCTAAACGAATCCATAACAGCTTTAGTTTCCGCTGTTAGTTCAACCGGCTTCATTTTATTAATCTGGTTTACCGTGTCATTGGCAACCTGCGGCGCCATGCCTAGCGCTTCAAGTATCCAGTTAATCCCTTTGGCAACCATCGTTATTGGTGTCATTAATGCAGAAATGGCGAAACCAACAACTTCACCAAAGGTTTTGCCCGCCTCAGTACAATCTTTTAGTGCTTCATCGGAGGCTTTAATAGGCGCAAATAATTCAGATAACCATTGCCAAACTTTTTTAACGGCTGACCAGATAGCATCAAAAATAGGAGCAACGGCAGAAAATGCGCCGCTGAACGCCTCACGGATTGGTGCAAGGCCTATCATGAGTCCATCAAAGAAACCACCAAAGAAAGCCTTAATGTGATCCCAATACTTGTAAATTGTGAGCGCAGCAATGACCAGAGCGGTAACAACTAAGCCAATTGGACCAAACATTGTTGTTAATGCAACACGTGCAATAGAGCTACCGATTTTTATCACATTGAAGAAATTAGAGAATGCACCTTGAGCACCTAATAGGCCTTGCCCTCCCGTTAAGAGTGTGAGGCTTAAACGCAAGGCAGCAAATGGGAGCATTACTGCAGCGGCGCCAATTGCCAATGTTCCTAATGCTGCAGTCAGGCCAGCAATGATTAACCCTGCTTTTATCAACATAGAAGTTAATTGCGGGTGCGCTTGCATCCACTTGCCAATACTGGCGACAGCGTTGGTTATGCCTTGGGTCAAACTACGTAGCGGGGAATCAACGCTTTCTTGCATTTGAATGCCGAGATATTCCCAGGCGGATTCCAGTTGTTTCAAGTCACCTTTTAAGTTATCAATTTTTATTTTTGCATTTTTATCGGCTTCGCCAAGTGCCCCTTGGTTGGCTTTGAGAAGTTCGTCATATCGCCCGCTGAGAGTAGCATCAATGACGGCGCCCATACCCACCATCGCCTCTTCACCGAAAATGTCTTTTTTAATGCGGATCTGGCTAGCCTGGTCATATTTTCGCAGCGCCTTACCCACATCTTTTAAAATATCGCCGGTATCACGTAATTTACCGTTGGCATCCTTTACAGAAACGCCTAGGGCGCTCATAGCGGCTTGCCCTTTGCCTAATGGGGCTACGAGTCGAGATAAGCCCGCTCGCATGGATGTACCCGCCATAGAGCCACGAATACCGTTATCAGCCATTGTACCCGCCATTGCTGCCATGCTTTCAAGGCTAACGCCAAGTTGTGCAGCAACGGGGCCCGCATACGTCATCGTTTCGCCGAGCATTCGTAAGTCAGTATTGCTTCGGGTGAATGTGGCGGTAAGGACGTCTGATACACGGTTCATTTGGTCAGCATCAAGTTTGAACTGTGTTAGAACGTTAGAGCCAATGTCTGAGGCTTCGCCGAGATCCATATCACCGGCTAAACCCATATTTAGAACACCAGGCAAAGCGGATTTAATGGCCTCGGGGGTAAAACCTGCCATTGCTAGAAACTTTTGACCGGAGGCAACATCCGTTGATGTATAAGCTGTACTTGCGCCAAGTTCACGCGCTTGTTGGCGTAGCATCGCCAGTTGAGGCGAATTTTTATCTAGTCGGGTGAGGGCTTGAACACCTGACATACCCTCGTCAAAATCACGACCAGGTGCCATGACGCGCGAGGCTGCATAAAGCGCCCCGCCACCAGTAGCAACCGCAGTTGCACCGCCCATTGCTAACTTATTACGGGCTTCTTTGGCTTTTTGATATTGAGATTGTGCGCGAGTTACAGCCGTAAGCCGTTGCCGCTGCATGTCAAGTTGTCGGTTATATGCTTCTGTTCGTCTAGTGATTTGGGCGGTAGCGTTATCGCTATTGCGAATAGAAATACCGTGTCGGTATAGCTGTGCTGCAGTCGCTTGTAACTTTCGTTTTTCACTATCCAGTGAGCGGCCTAGACGGTCACGGGCAAGCCTCGCTTGATCGAGTGCGCGTTTTTGTTCTTCGGTACGTTGATTTAATGCGGGGTAACTATCACGTAGTGCCTTAACTTTCGTTTTTGCTTCTTCATACGCCGTATTGTTGCGTTTAACAGACTGTGACAGTCGGTCAAATGTACTAGCTTGGCTTGCCAGGTTTCGAATACTGTTTTGTGTGGTCCTGATTTGAGAAGCAAAACCGGCAGCGCTGCGTTGTGCAGCACTAACCGGTGATGTAAGACGATTTACGGCGCTGAGAGATACCCGAATGTTGAGATTGCGATCTGTCATTCGTTTTGTCCTATGCGAGCCGCCGCGAGCCTATGCCACTTTATCAATTCTGAAATTGTCATTTCATCAAAAGAAGCCGGAGGCCAGTGAAACACCATCGCAATATCGGCGATGATGTCATCAATATCGATTGCGGGTATTTCGGGGATTAGTTTTCCTGTGCGTCCGTCTCTTCGAGTGGGGCACTCGGCGCTAAAAAAGTGGCGACCTCATTGGCTAACTGAGCAAAACAATCAATTGGCATTGAGGCAATGTCATGTTCCGTGAGGCGAGGTTGAGTGACGCGAGGTAACAGCGTGATCAGTGAGTTAACATCACCGGTTGCGACTTCCCACAATTTTAAACCACGCAATGCACCCGCTTGGCGCATTGTATCTGTGATCGTGACTTCTGTAATTTCACGTCCACCTTGGATTTGTACAGGGCTATTAAATTTAACAATAGACATTATTTATTCTCCAACAAAAGAGGGTATTAGCGCCAAGCATGACGCTATCAAAAATCAGTGACCAATATTGGCGCGGTGCTCGGCAAGGCGGTCTGTACCGCCAACAATCCATTTCATATTGAGCAAATCAATCTCAATAAGCGTTTCACCATCTGCAGTGATCTTGCAGTAGGTATTTTTCAGCGTGTATTTATGCTGAGTGTTATCACCCGCTTTTGCGGTTCCCTGGTCAAGTTCGTTGAAGCGTCCACGGGTTTGAAGCTCATAAGCCGTGGTTTCACCCGTTGAATCATCGTAGTAAGAGCCAGCGAAACGGAACTGTGTACCGTCAATCGTGCCGCCCCAATCTTTGATAAGTTCAATATTTAACCCACCCATCGTGATATCCATATCTAACGCGCCAGCTTCAAAACCGAATTGCGGTGCAATGGCGCCGAGCATTCCCCCACCTTGGTAATCTTCCGTTTTTAACGTAAGTTTCGGGGGCGTGACCTCTTCTACTTGTCCAAGGTAGGTTTGACCATTAATGAAAAGGTCAAACAGATAGAGTTTTTTAGGCATTCCCATGTGTTACGCTCCTGAGCCTAATTGGTCGAATACGGCGAAATACTCATCGGTGAAGGTCTGCTCTAATCCAAGACGCTCAAGCGGTGGTACTGGCGTGTATTTATATTTAATGATGGCGTGACCATCACGTAATTGGGTTGTTGGGTTTGCCGATGGGTCATACCAGCAATTAAAACCAAGTAGGCGACCTTGTGTAACCAGTTGATCCCCTTTCTTTTGAATGCCGTCAATCACATCTTTTATCAATGATGGAGTGAGTGGCTTATCAACATACGCAAAATGCGCCTCTGCGATCATTTCAGCTAAGATTTGCGCCGTGCGGGTATATACTTCAAAAACATAAATATCTTCATCGCACGTACGGTTGCCCCAAAAACGATAACCTTGGTACTTAATTAAGGTGGTGATGCCTTTTTCGTTAAGGTCGTTTGAGTCAGTGTCTTTGTCTTGCAGTGACCAGTAAACATCAGCAGAGATGCCGAGAACGCCATTAACCGGCACGTTAGAAAGTGATTTATGCCAACCTTGCTCATCATCAATACGAGCACGTAAGCCTGCAGCAATAGCCGGTGCCGCAATCACTTCATTTTTACCTGTTTCAGTGTTGAACCCTAAGTAATCAGGGTAAATCACCATGACTTCACGCTGACTAAAGTCTTTGCGGTATTCTTTCGCCTCTGAAATGGTGACGCAGCCATTTGCAGAAACATAAGCAAACGCTTTGAGTTTTTCGGCAAAGATAGCCATTTGCAGCGCAACGGGTTTAGTGTCTAGCCAAGGTGCAATAAGAATGCGTGGCTGTTCATCCACTTTCGCTTTAGCAGTTAACCAGGCATACATACCGGTATAACGTCCGTCAGCACCATTACCACCAATCACAAGCTGGTCTTGTGTTTTTGTTTCGCCATTTTCGGGTTTAACGTTGGCAGCATCGGCAACACGAACTACAACCACTTTAGGGCTACACTGGTCAGAAATCGCTTTGAGCGTTTTATACAATGTGCCGGTTTTACCTGCTTTACCTAACACATTATTAATACGTGTAATTAATACGGGCGTATCGAGAGGAAACAAGCTTTCATCCGCATCATCACCCGTACACACAACACCAATGGTTGAGGTGTTTAAGTCACGAATTAATGTGGTGAGTTTTGTTGTCTCTTTGACTTCCACGCCGTGATGATAAGTCATAATTGAGCCTCACTAGAATAATATCAGTCACACTATTGTCTTAATAAAAACCTGTAAAATCATGCAGTTTGACTTGTCACATTCACACGACAAGGAAAAGCTATACCAACTCGCGCGCGCGATGTGGGAAAGTGTCGGCATGCGGGGAGGAGTTTATGTTTGAACAATATTTTGATTCTGAGTTAGTGAAGCAACCGGCGTTTGATATCACGATAGGCGGTAAGCAAATACTGAGTTTAAATGATCGGTTAATTGGCCTGACGATAACCGACAATCGCGGGTTTGAAGCTGACACGCTGGAAATCACCATTGATGATACTGACGGAAAAATAGAACTGCCGCCGCGTGGTGTTGAGGTTAGTATCGCGATTGGTTGGTTGAGAGAGCCATTGATACACAAAGGTATTTTTACCGTTGATGAAATCAGTCATAGCGGGGCGCCTGACCAGGTGATCATCACAGCCAGGTCTGCAGACTTTCGCCAAGAATTTAACGTTAAACGCGAATATAGCTGGCATGATATCAAAGTCGGTAAAGTTGTGAGTGCTATCGCGGGGCGCTATAACTTAACACCTGCAGTCAGTAAACAGTTAATTGATATTGAAATCGACCACGCAGACCAAACAAACGAGAGCGATATTAGTTTTTTATCCCGTATGGCTGAAATGCTCGGGGCCATTGCGACGATTAAAAATGGTAACTTACTGTTTATTATTCCTAACCGTGGGCTAACACAAAGCGGAACGCCAATACCCGAAGTGGTGATTAAGCGTGATGTGGGCGACAAGCACAGCTTTCGAGTCGCAGACCGTGACGCCTACACTGGCGTTAAAGCCAATTGGTTAGATTTGAATTTTGGTAAAAAGCCCGCAACGAGTGTTAAGCGCAAAAAGAAAAAAACGACCAAGCCCCAAAAAGAGAAAAAGGCGAAGTCTAGCAGTAAAGAGGGCGAGTATTTAGAAGGGGCAGAAGGTAATGTTTACGTGTTGCGTCAGACCTATAAGACCGAAGAGACCGCTAAACGGGCAGCAGCGGCAAAGTGGTTAAAACTGCAAAGAGGCGCTGCAGAATTTAATATTACCCTCGCAAGAGGGCGCGCCGATTTATACCCAGAAATGCCAGCGGCGGTGGTTGGTTTTAAAACGGTTATTGATAGCCACCGGTGGATAATTTCCCGCGTAGTGCATCAAATCAGTGATAACGGATTTCAAACACAATTAGAATTAGAGTTAAAAATTGATAATGACAATATGGTAGACGGTGATAATTCAGCCAATTGATATAACGTGTTATAATTAGGTTAGGCAAACCCAAGAACCAAGGCTTTACAATGGCGTTTAATTGTCCAAAATGCGGCGCCGCATCTTACACTCGTACGAGTGAGCCAGTAACCGAAGAAACAAAACGCAGTTATCACCAGTGTCAAAATGTTTTATGTGGCTGTACGTTCACGACATTACAAAGTGTCGAACGCTATTTAACGATACCCAACCCTCAACCGTTACCGGCTGATTTTAAATTACCTGGTGATGCATTTCCGAAAAGTCACTATGGCGAGAATCAACTTTCGTTGTTGATATAGAAATAACCCCTCATGAGAGGGGTTAAGATTTTTATTGAGGAATAACCTCTAAAATATCGCCTGTCGCTAAATCCACCTTAACCTTTATATTTTCTTTAACAATTGCACCGTAGGAATTTTTACCTTTGAAAATGGTACTAACGACTGCATAAGGCGGCTTTGCATCAAAAACAAATCGGTAATCCGTTTCATCGTGCTTGTAGCTGCTGTCATCATCCATATTATTTTTAATTAATTTTTCGAGTGGCCTATATGCACCACTAAACTTACTGAAATTTGACATAAAAGTATCAAGGTTTACTCGGTCATTTAGTGACTTTGGATCGCGCATAAAGTCAGCATAACACCAACCTAGAGTATCATTAAGGTTTAGGTCAGGGGATTTAGTGTAAGAAATTTGACTAATACAGTTATAAAAGAGGTCGGTATCTTGCGGGTTTAATTGTTTGTGTTCTATGTAGTTTTTGATAATTTTCGTGCGGTCCTCTTTGTGCTCCATTTTATACTTTGATAAAGTTAACTCTTTATATTTAAATGGTTTTTCTTTTGTTATTTCAGGTTCTTTTTTTTCTTTGGTCAAACTAGATTGATCATCTTCTCTTGTTGGAACCGCCGTACTAGAGGGTTTTGGGTATAATATGGAACCCAAAATAGCAGCACCAATAAAAACAGCCAAGTAGACAAGCGATGACATTTTCCTGTTTGGCATGAAAACCAGTTTAGGTTTTATCAAACCTAGGATGAATGCGAGAAATCCAATAGATGATATTGCAACAATGATTTTTTCCATTTGTTCACCGTATGTTTTAAGTAAAATCTAGCATATGGTCATGTATGAAATTGAAAATAGCAAGCCGCTCAAAAAAAAGCGGCTTGTTGGTCAATAATGGTCGATGTGGACGGAACGTGGACAGTGAAAATTATAAATCTTTATATAACAATTGATTATGATTCAATAACGAACACCATCCCTGTCTTTTATAGCCCCTGCTAGGGGCTTTTTTTTTATCGCAACACTCGCTTTTGATTTATAGTTGTTAGCTATAGTTAGCAATTCAATCAGGGTCGCTATGATAAAATAACGTATCCATCAAAAGCAGGGTTCACCTTATGATTCAGATATTAACAACACAAGATTATCGCAATATGCCTTGGAAAAATGGCCAAGGTTCAACCCTTGAAGTGGCTCGTAGTCATGGTGAGGGTTTAGATGACTTTGATTGGCGAGTGTCGATTGCTGATGTAAAAACGGCGGGGCCATTTTCTCATTTTATGGGGCGGCAGCGTATCATTGGTGTACTAGAGGGGGATGGGCTTATTTTACATGTCGATAATAATGCGCCAGTTGCACTAAAATCTAAATCATTCTTTGCTTTTTATGGTGAAAGTGACGTACATGCCGAACTAATTAACGGCCCCATTCGTGATTTTAACTTGATTTATAACCCTGAAAAATATGCCGCTCGGTTACAATGGGTTAATTCAACGTCAGTCAATTCTTGGCATAGTGATGCCAACGAAATTTTAATATTTAATAATAGCCATAGTTTAAATATGGAAATCAATTTAGAAAACGTTTATTTAAATCAATCTGAAACCTTATTGGTTAAAGGGAATGAGCGGGTCTTGAATTTTAGTCTTGAACAAAATAAGGAAAGTGATTTTTGTATAATTGAGTTATTTATTAGGTAGTTGCAATTTATGATGACTCTATATTTGCATATTTTCTGTGAATTAAATGTTTAAAGTGTTATTTGTCAGAATAATGTTCTGACAAATTTACAATTTTAATAAAAACATTATCAAATTCATATATTGAATAATTATGGCTTTATTCCTATTGTTATTTTCCGCAGAATTTATAGGCTTTAGCATTACTAAAAAATATAATACTTATATATTCTAAAGGAAAAATGTTCTATGAAAATGAAGGCACTTGTGGCGGTCGCTGTTTCTGCTGTCATCTTAACGGGCTGTAAAAACTTAGACCAAGGGATGCTGACTAACTCTGGTATGCAGTTATTCCAAGCAGCAACATTGAGTGATTCAGATGTTAAACAGCTAAGCGATCAATCTTGTAAAGAGATGGATGCACAAAACAAAATTGCTCCCGCTTCTAGCAAATACGCTAAACGTTTAGATAAAATCGCAAAAGCACTAGGTAATGAAGTTGACGGTACTCCAGTAAATTATAAAGTTTATCTGACTAGCGATGTGAATGCGTGGGCGATGGCAAATGGCTGTGTCCGTGTATATAGCGGCTTGATGGATGTTATGAATGATAACGAAGTCGAAGGCGTTTTAGGCCATGAAATGGGCCACGTTGCATTAGGTCATACACGTAAAGCTATGCAAGTTGCATACGGTGCCGTAGCAGCACGTACAGCAGCTGCATCAGTGGGTGGCGTTGCAGAACAATTAAGTGCATCTCAATTGGCTGCTCTAGGTGAAAAACTGGTTAATTCTCAGTTCTCTCAACACCAAGAAAGCCAAGCAGATAACTTCTCTTATGACCTGCTGAAAAAACGTGGCATTAAGACGGAAGGTTTAGTGACTGGTTTTGAAAAACTAGCCAAAATGGGTAGCCAAGAGACAAGTATGTTTGACTCTCACCCACCATCAAGCGAACGTGCGCAAAATATTCGTGACCGTATTGCGGCCGACAAAAAATAATTATTAATTTTGTCTACTCAGTGTAGCGGCGTAAATACATGCCGCTACACCTTTGTTATTCCCTGCTGTTTGTCTTAGTATCGCTGTCCTTATATTATTTGATGATATAAATCAGAACTTACCCCGTTGTACTCTTGTTATTGACTCTCTATCTTAACCAATTAACGATATTCAGTTTTTTTCGTAATTTTGCAGTTTTACTTGTGATAAAACGCTAGCAAGGAAAAAAGATGGAAAAAGTGCAGAAAATTTCTCTTCTCGCGAAGGGAATGGGCATGTTGTTATCGGGAACTTGTCGTTTATTAACAGGCGTTCGCACTCGTTGGGTGGGCTGCCAGCCATCAATGACCCCCCGTATTTATTATGCAAACCACTCAAGCCACCTTGATGGCCTAGTTATTTGGTCTGGTTTACCCCCTCTTATGCGCCATTTTGTTCACCCTGTAGCGGCGAAGGACTATTGGGATAAAACACCTTTTCGCCGCTATCTTGTTAATAAAGTCTTTCGTGCAGTATTGGTGGAAAGAAAAGGGGACAAACCTGCACAAAATGCTATTTTGCAACCGCTTGAGTCGGTATTGGATGCTAAGCATTCTTTGATTTTATTTCCTGAAGGGACAAGGGGTGATGGCGAAACGTTGAGCCAATTTAAAAGCGGCCTTTATCACCTTGCGAAAAAATACCCTGACGTTGAAGTGGTTCCCGTGTATTTGGAAAACTTAAATCGGGTATTACCTAAAGGCACCAAACTTGTTGTTCCAATAATTTGTTCTGCAATGGTGGGTCAGCCATTGGCACCTCTAATGGAAAATGAAAATAAAACGGTGTTTTTGCAACGCGCAAAAGCAGCACTTGAGGAGTTGATGCCATGAGTATTTGGGACAGTGAGCTCGTTTTATTATTATCTGGTGTATTTGGTATATTAGTGTTTGCGAGTGTGATCGGCGGCATTTTAGCTTATCGCTATTCTGGTGAGAAAAGTAACCCAACCATTGATAACTTAAATGCGCGTATACGTGCATGGTGGGTTATGTGCATTATCTGTGTGCTTGCCGTTGTGTTAGGTAATATTGGTGTGGTGATCTTATTTGCCTTGATATCATTCTTCGCACTAAGAGAGTTTATTACGTTAACGCCAACACGTAGAAGTGACCATGAAGCCCTATTTTGGTGCTTCTTCGTGTTCATTCCGTTGCAATACTTGCTTGTTGGTATTGAATGGTATGGGTTATTTTCGATTTTTATTCCTGTTTTTGTCTTTTTGTTTTTACCGACCCGAATTGCCTTAGCTGGGGATACTTTTCATTTTCTTGAACGTACCGCTAAAATTCAATGGGGAATGCTAGTCGCTGTTTTCTGTTTAAGCCATGTTCCTGCTTTGTTGATGTTAAATATTGAAGGTTATGAAGGGGAAAATGCAAAATTATTACTTTTCTTGATCATCGTGACGCAGATTTCAGACGTGCTTCAATATGTATTTGGCAAACTGATGGGTAAGCACCCTATTGTGCCAAAACTAAGCCCAAACAAGACGATAGAAGGTTTTGTCGGTGGCATTTTATCTTCTGTGTTGATCGGGATATCCCTTTATTGGGTGACACCTTTTAGCTGGTGGGTTGCCGGGCTGATGTCATTGGCGATCACGATTATGGGGTTTGTTGGTGGTTTATGCATGTCAGCGATTAAGCGGGATAGCGGAATTAAAGATTTCGGCGCTATTATTGAGGGGCATGGGGGGATGTTAGATAGAATTGACTCACTGTGTTTTGCTGCTCCAATTTTTTTCCATTTAACGCGATATTACTATACATAAAGGTATTTCGTTTTCGTTTTTGTTCGTTTATTCAAAAGCACCGTAAGGTGCTTTTCTTTTGTTTGACAGATACAGCATAGGATGAATTTAAGTGTTATCATCAATACTTAATTTTTATTTCAAACTAAGATGCGATCTAGGGCTATAGCTGGTTAGTCTAGGGCATTACATTTATTTAGTGCTGAAATATTTACCTATTGGGGTCATCAGCTAGAATTATGTAAACTAGATCACAATAAAGCATAAAAGCTTGATGGAAAGCAGAGGCATAATCACCTATTTGCCGTATTATTTGCTAGGTGAATCAATTCAGCTTTGTAGTTAAACGCAGTTAGCACGAAAAAATTAAGTAACTCAATGAGTTTATAGATTTGCAATTTTATATTCATTAATCAGAGGTCATCATGGTCAAGCAGATTAAAAGAATTGGGGTTTTAACGAGTGGTGGTGACGCACCGGGCATGAATGCAGCGATCCGCGGCGTGGTACGCGCAGCGCTAGGCGAAGGCTTAGAGGTCATGGGTATCTTTGATGGGTACCTCGGGTTGTATGAAAACCGAATGAAACAATTAGACCGATACAGTGTGTCGGATATGATTAACCGTGGTGGTACTTTTTTAGGTTCAGCACGTTTCCCACAATTCCGTGATGAAAAAGTGCGCGCTGTTGCGTTTGAAAATCTGAAGAAAAACCATATAGATGCATTAGTGGTTATCGGTGGTGATGGTTCATATTTAGGGGCTAAGTCACTGACAGAAGCTGGTTTCCCATGTATTGGCCTGCCGGGGACAATCGACAATGATGTCGCGGGTACGGATTACACTATCGGTTATTTTACTGCGCTTGAAACCGTTGTTGAAGCGATTGACCGCCTACGTGATACCTCAACATCCCATAAACGTATTTCTATTGTTGAAGTGATGGGGCGCTATTGTGGTGACTTAACGCTATCCGCAGCCATTGCCGGCGGTTGTGAGTTTTTGGTATTACCAGAACAGGAAATGGCATTTGACCGTGAAGAGCTGTTATCAGAGATTAAACGCGGCATCGAAAAAGGCAAACGCCATGCGATTGTAGCTATCACTGAGCACGTTTGTGATGTTGGTGAATTAGCAAAATATATTGAACAAGAGACGCATCACGAAACACGTGCGACGGTTCTTGGCCATATTCAGCGCGGTGGCTCCCCAGTGGCTTATGACCGTATTTTAGCTTCTCGCATGGGGGCTTATTCAATACAGTTGCTGCTTGAAGGCTATGGCGGGCGTTGTGTTGGTATCCAAAATGAGAAATTAGTACACCATGATATTATTGATGCTGTAATGAATATGAAAAGGGTCTTCAAGAAAGACTGGTTCGATACAGCGAAAAAATTGTATTAATCCCTCTGTAATTGCAAATCTCTCCTGCATGGTTGGTTTCTACTGTGCAGGTTTGATGCTATTTTTCGCCCTAGACAGCTAGGTTGTTGAGTTAATATTCGTTTTGTAGTCTTGTTGCGACCCGCTTGTTTTTTATTCTACATATTCCCCATACGCATAAGTTTTTCTTTTTAATTATTTCTCGTAATTGATTCTATCTGTCAGCCTCTTCCTTATCTAAAACTTGATGGGGTAAAAGATGACGCATTCATGGCAGGTGACAAAGTCTCGATTGGCAGCAGCGTTGCTATTAGTATTAACTACAGGCACTTGGGCGAAAAATATTCAGTTGTTGAATGTATCTTATGATCCAACCCGAGAGTTTTATCAACAATATAATCAGGAGTTTAGCGATTATTGGAAAAATAAAACCGGTGATAGTGTGACTGTTCGCCAATCTCATGGTGGGTCAGGTAAGCAAGCGATATCGGTGATGAATGGCTTAGAAGCAGATGTGGTGACATTGGCATTAGCTTATGATGTGGATGCTATCGCGCAAAGTGGCCGTATTGATAAAGACTGGGCCAAAAAACTTCCTGATAACTCAGCTCCTTATACATCGACTATTGTTTTTTTAGTCCGCAAAGATAACCCCAAAAATATCCAAGATTGGGATGATTTAATTCGTCCGGATGTTTCTGTGGTGACGCCTAACCCGAAAACATCTGGGGGGGCTCGTTGGAATTATTTAGCCGCATGGGGCTATGCCTTAGATAAAAACCAACAAGACTCTGAAAAAGCAAAGCAATTTGTAAAGCGGCTCTATCAAAATGTTGAAGTATTAGACTCCGGCGCTCGTGGTGCAACGAATAGCTTTGTTGAGCGTGGGATCGGTGATGTATTGATAGCTTGGGAAAATGAAGCGTTACTCGCTATCAATGAATTAGGGGAAAATGGCCAGTTTGAAATAGTGACACCCAGCATTTCTATTTTAGCTGAACCAACAGTCGCTGTGGTGGATAAAACCGTTGATAAACGAGACCGCAGAGTTGTTGCTGAAGCTTATTTAGCCCATTTATATTCCTTACAAGGGCAGGAAATCGCTGCGAAAAACTATTATCGCCCACGAAATAGTGAAGTTGCTAAAAAATATCGTCAGCAGTTTCCTGAGCTTAAATTGCTGACCGTCGATGAAAGCTTTGGCGGATGGCAGGCGGCACAAAGCACGCATTTTGCCAATGGTGGGGTGTTTGATGAAATTATTCAGCGTTAATACGTTTTATATTTCACACTGTAGTGCTGTTGGCTACGTTGATTAACCACTGGTGTATGCATCTAGGGGATGCTTAGCGCGAACTATTTTGAGTCTAACTAATAATCAGTGGGATATCATTCCTAGCCTGTGAGGGGCAGACTAGGAATGAGGTTAATTTATTGCCACTGATATTTCACACCTAATTGGCCAAGATAGAAGGTTTGGCGGTTGTTGCTTCCAGAGGTGATCCCTGCATTTTTAGGGTTTTCCCAAGTGCTTGGCTCAACGGCGAAGCCACCCCAAAGAGTGAGTTTTGGTGTTAAGTTATAGAAAACTTGAGTCCCGACGCGATAGCCATCCTTCACTTTTTGCGTTGTACGTTTGTTACTATCATAGTTATGTTCATTTAAATAGTAGCGAAAATAGGGCATAACGCTCCAATCTTGGTTGAGTGTTATTGGGAAGTAGCCGCGAATTTGGTTTTGTTCCCACGTCTTATTGAAGTCTTTATCCCATGTCCAGTCGGTATACATATACACTTTTGCGGTTGCAGAATCATTGATTTTATAGACTAAACCGTGTTCAGACTCCCACTCATAACTATTCGCTGCATGGAAATTATCGTAGTGGTATATCGCATCCCAGAAGTTAAATGCCCATTTGTCGTTAAAGTTATAGGTTCCACTAGGCATTAACCAAAACATGGTATTCGATGGGCGTGCTTGTGTACCTGGTGCAGAATCATTTGATTCTTTTCGGTAAGTTACATTTAAGTTGAACTGCCCAATATCACTTGAATACATTTTTCGCGTTGCACCAATTTGTGTACGGTTACGAATAAACGAATCTTTTGAAGTTGAAAAGTCGTGGTTATAGCTACGTAATGATTCCTTGTGCTCAAGGAAAAAGCTCCATTTTGACTCTGGGTTAACTAAAAATAGCTGGCCTATCATGCTGGTTTTATCAAAAACTTTGCGATCATTAGTATTATGGTGGCCTTCAAATTTTTCGAGTTCCATATATACGTTAGAAGATATTCGCCAATAATCATTGTTTACTGGCTCTGCCGCAAAAGCAGATGCTGTTAGCCCAGATAGTGCGGTAAGAAATAAACCATTCAGTGAAGTTTTCATTTTAACCCTTTATTTTTTTATGTGTTTTTTATTTTTAGTGCCGTTATGACGGACGTGAGTATCTAGCCTTTATACCGTGGAGGTATAAAGGCTAATTTGTTAATAAGAATTAATATGTGGTGTGGTAGTTTTCACCATGACCATAAGGGAATAGGATTTTGTCCCCTTGTGGGTTTTTGATATTGACGGGGAGCAACCCTTGAGGTGGGTTTAGAGGTTGTGCAGCGCGGTTAGCAAACAGCGTACGTAGCCCGCTACGGATATTAGTTTCCAACGAATTGCGGTTATTATTAGTCACATCGAAGCCAGTGATCCCATAAATAGCAATGTTAGCTTTAACATCATTTAAATAGGCAATGTCATATGGATTACGTGAAGAAATAACAACAAGCGGTATATTTGCGTTATTAGCAGCATCAATAATTAGCTGAGCATTTGTTGGGGTATCTTTCAGGTTATAGGTTGTCAGTAAAATTAAATCTTGTTTTTTAACGATATCTCTAGCCTCGCTTTTTGATAGCGTATTTTCATTTAGTTTTATTACATTGTCGCTGCTATTAATGATTACGTCTGTTTCTTCCGCAATATCACTTAACTGTTTCTGGATTAACGCATTACGTGGTTTTTCATCAGAAATAACTAAGATACGGTTTTGAGGTTTTAGCTGGTAGGGCAGAATATTATCATTCTTAATTAATGTAATTGCTTGTTCAGAAACCATATTTTCTAGGTCTTTATGGCTTTTAGACGCTACAATTTGTTTAGCCTCAGTGAGGTTAATAGGCTGCGCCGTAATTTCTTGTTGAAGTTTTTTCAAGACGACTCGTTTCGCCGACTCATCAATACGTTTTTTTAACTCAGGGTTTTTCGCCGCTTGTGTTTCTAAGTAACGATACATGTTATCTAGGCGTGTAATTGCTTCTGTATCCCACATCTTTATTGGCATTAATACAATATCGGAACCCGCTAACAGTGATGTTTCGACGGCCCAATTCATGTCAAAGTTGTCAGCTATTGCCCCCATGTCCATTGCATCAGTGATAATTAGCCCATCATACTTTAGCTCATCGCGTAAGATACCGTGTAAAATAGGTTTGGATAAGGTTGCTGGGGTGCCAACTTTTTTCCCCGCCAACGTTGTGATTTTATGGTCATCAAGGGCAGGGACAATAATATGAGCGGTCATGACCGCATCTGCGCCATGTGCTAAAGCATATTTAAATGGGGCGAGTTCAGTAGAATGCCACGTTTTTGTATCAGAATTCACCACAGGTAAATCAACGTGGGAATCGGCGGAAACATTACCATGTCCTGGGAAATGTTTAATAGAAGTCAGTAGGTTATATTTATGTATCCCTTTTATATAGCTGGTGGACAATGTTTCAACTAGGTTTTTATCATCAGAATATGAGCGGACACCAATCACAGGGTTATTTTGGTTGTTATTAATATCAACGACAGGGCCAAAGTTGATGTTAAACCCAAGGCTAGATAACTCATATCCGTGGATCATCCCTGTCAGTTCAGCAAGTGCCGGGTTACGAGTCGCGCCTAAGGCCATATTTCCCGGCATTTCAGTCCCAACTCTCAAGCGTGTTACATATCCGCCTTCTTGGTCGGTACCGATAAATAAGGGTAAATTACTACGAGATGATTGTAATTGATTAATAAGTTCAACGGTTTGTGGTGTATCTATTAAGTTTTCACGGAATAAAATAACAGACCCTAAATGGTATTGGTTGATCACTTTAGAGACTTCATCATTCATAGCAAGGAATGGGGCTGGGTCACCATTGCTATCGTTATTCCAATATCTGAAATCCAACATAAATAACTGGCCGATTTTTTCTGCTTCAGACATGTTATTAACGATTTCTTCAGCTGATTTTTGTTTATTTTTCCATAAATCATTGAGCTGGGCTTGTGTCATTGGGTCGGCGATTGACCATGCACTGAAAAGGCATGCAGCCAGTAAGGTAAGCTTTTTCATATTATTTTCTCTAGGTTATTTTTCGAGGAATAATAAGTGCCAAAATTTATTTATGATGTGAGAAAAATCACAGTTGATACTATTCTTCATTTTAAGGTAATGGGAATAGCGAGGAAATAGTGACTTAGATATAGCAGATTCATTTGTATGATATTAAACAATAATTATCCCGGAATAGTTTATTATTACCTGGAATAATTTCATTTTGGTATTATTTCGTTGTGTGACCTAAGCCTTAAATATGGTTAAATAGTATATATATCTTTGTATCTTGTTTATGCTTTATTGTTTCATCGGGCAATTTAGTTTTTATTTGATTTAATTTTATAAAATTAGTAAATGGCGAGCAAAAATATTAAAGCCACATATAAAAGCAACGTGGCTTATTTTTCTGTAAAAAATAACTAAGCCCTATGAATTAAGGGTTACCAAGTATATTTTACCCCAATTTTTCCAAGATAGAGTACTTGTTTATTATTATCGCCAGAGGTGATGTCATTCTTTTTAGAATATTGCCATGTAGTGGGTTCGTAAGCGGCACCTCCCCATAACGTTAATGAGGGAGTAACATGGTATTCCACATCAGCACCAATTCGGAAACCATTTTTAGCTTTTTGCGTTAAGTAATGGTTTTCATCATAAGTGTGTTCGCTTAAATAGTAGCGAAAGTAAGGTGTAAACTGCCAATTGTCATTAAGAGTAATGGGAAAATATGCCCGAAGCTGTGACTGCATAAACCGGTCACTGAAACTGTTATCCCATAGTTTATCTATATAAACGGTTAGTTTGGCTTTCAATGCATCGGAATGTTGATAAGTGAGACCATATTCTGTTTCTGCTTCATAACTATTGGAATTAAAATAGTTACTATAGTAAAGATAAGAAAGCCAAAAATTAAATGACAAATTATCGTTAAAATAATAGTTACCTGATGGCGTTAATGCATATAAGCGATTTGATGAGCGAGCTTTGGTGCCTGGAGCAGAGTCATTGGATTCTTTACGATAGCGGAAGCTAAGGTCGAGATCAGATTGTTTTGATTTAACCAATTTCTTTGTGATATCAAATTGGGTTCGGTTGCGAATATAAGCGTCCCGAGATGGGCTAAAATTACGCCCATGGTTTCTTAATGATTCCCTGTGTTCTAGAGCAAAATGCCAGTCTGATGCGGGGTTGGTTAGCTTTAATTTCCCAACAGTGCTGATTTTGTCGTAGACTTTATTGTTGAATGCATCACGTTGACCGCGATATTCTTCTATTTCTAGATAAACATTGGTTTTTATATGCCAAGCATCCTGTTTTTTTTCAGAAAAGCAAATAGTCGGGAATATAATTATGATGCTATAAATTAGACTAACTATATATTTCATATTTATCCTTTATGATGAGATGAATAATCATTGTTGATTTTTTAAGTTGGATAAATCTGAATTATATTTTATTTTTAGTCTACTGTTATTATTTGATTTATGAGGAATGATATTTGTAATGGAAAAGAGTAATGATATTTAATTAATTGATTTTAATGGTTTTATTTTTACTTTGTTTATATTTGAATGTTGTCTTAATTATGCTATCTGGTTTTTCTTAATCATTTGTTTATTAATTAATTTGAAGATTAATTTTAATTGTTTTAAATTTAAATAACTTCAGGTTTTAAATCTAAAGCTATATTTTATTATGTGAACAAAAAGTATTATAAAGTATTTAATATATTCCATTAAATATAACTATTATCTAATAAAAAACCGCCAATAAATGGCGGTTAAGAATAAACATGAATAACCTAATAAGGTTATTTAGTTTTTTTCGCTTCAGCTGCTGCTTTTACAATGACTGCAAATGCGTCAGCTTTTAGTGATGCACCACCAACTAAAGCGCCGTCAATATCTGGTTGAGTAAATAACTCAGCAGCATTACTTGCATTCACAGAACCACCGTATTGGATGATCACTTGCTCAGCAATTGCAGCATCTTTTTTCGCAATATGAGTACGGATAAACTTATGAATTGCTTGTGCTTGGGCTGGAGTTGCGGATTTACCAGTACCGATAGCCCAAATTGGTTCATAAGCAATTACTGCACCTTCGAATGCTTCTGCGCCTAATGAATTCAGTACAGCATCGATTTGGCGAGCACAGACTTCTTCAGTTTTACCTGCTTCATTTTCTGCTTCTGTTTCACCAATGCACAGAACTGGGATTAAACCTTGTTCTTTTAATACAGCGAATTTTTTAGCAACAAATTCATCACTTTCATTGTGATAGGTACGGCGCTCTGAGTGACCAATAATAATGTACTTGGCACCGACATCTTTCAGCATTTCAGCAGATGTTTCGCCTGTGAATGCGCCAGACAGGTTAACGTCAACGTTCTGTGCACCTAATGCAATACGGCTACCTGCCAATGCATGTTTAGCTTGAGTCAGGTAGATTGCTGGTGGCGCAATTGCTACATCGCAGCCATCAACGCTGCTAAGTTCATTACGCAGACCTGCGATCAGGTCATTGACCATATGGGTGCTGCCGTTTAGTTTCCAGTTACCCATTACCAATGGATGTCGCATGTTGTTTCCTCCAACCAGAGAGTTTGAATGATTAATCAATAAGTTATTCATTACGCGCTGATGTTGTACGCGCAACGTGACAGTTTTGTCGCCATTCACCTTTCGTATTATAAGAACAATAGATGATAATAGCTTTGCTTTTTATCATGCTTATTCTGAGAGCGTGATCACTATCCGTTTAGGGCGTTTGTTGTTCTAGCTTAATCGGTTCAACAGCAAAAGTAAGCACATTATTGTCACTTTTTACTAAAATATACCTCAATACCCCGAAGCGAGCTTCTTCAGCCCGGTTTGTGTTTTTGTCTGCCATAATTTTATTTAATGCCTCAGTGAGTTCAGGAGCTTTATCAAGTGGGACATCGGGGGCAAATTGGTGGATAATTGCGATGGTATAGCGTTCCATTAACTGTTGGTTTGCTTGTGCTTCTTGGCTATTTTCTGCGGGGAGTAGCGTAATTTGTAAGCTCTTAATTTTTTCGCTTCCACGCTCTAAAACCGCGGATGAGTATATGTATTGGTTTATACGAGAAGCTGCCCGAATATAAGGTGCGGAAATGTCTTGGCTGGCAATCACTTTATATTCGTGAAGATATAAATCTTTATAAGTTTGGTTAAATTGATTGCGCAATTTAGGAATGGTGAGGTCAAAAGAAGGGGAATCAGGAGCTAAATAGGCGACTTCAACGTCGGTATCTGGCATTGTTGGCACTTTCTGAGCCAAGACCAATTGTGGCACACTAAGCGCAAAAATGGTTATGATGGCGTATATAGAACGAAATAAGGTTTGGGGCATTTTTTTGACACTCATTCTTTGGGTTTTCATATTGTATCAGGATTATAGGTAATGACATTACAACAATGGGCTTTTTCCTTCAAAGGTCGTATCGGTCGCCGGCCATTTTGGGTAGGTATTGCCGCCACTTTTATTTTAATAACGGCTGTTGCACTATTACAAAATGTATTTTTATTGCCTGAAATATTCTCTTTAGTTTTCTTTATTGTATTACTTTATCCCCTAGCAGCGATTTTTGTGAAGCGTTTACATGACAGAGGTAAGTCAGGGGGCTGGTTCGGGTTAATCGTACTCGCATTTGCCCTGTTTTCGATAGATGTCAGCCAATTTGAGCCGATATGGCAATGGGGAATAGGCCGTTTTTTACCTTTGCTAATTACCATGATCATGGTTTTAGATTGCGGCGCTTTTTTGGGAATGGAAAGTGCGAATCAGTATGGTGAGAAAACAGAACCCGTTGAGTATCTATAGCGTGAGGCTATGGAGCCAAAACTACCCTGAGCATCTCTCAGGGTAGTACTTTTACATGATTGCTAACGTTGCGGGTCTATTGGGCCTGTTTACCAGTATTGTTCACTAGAAATATGGCCGGGTTTTCGGCGTAGGTGCTTAACCATCCCGTGGCTATTTTTCAGCATTTCGCGCGTATCTCTTACCATCTCAGGGTTACCACATAACATGACATGGCAGGTATCAGGAGAAAGGGTTACACCCACTGCATTCTCTAGCGCATGGCTTTCAATGAGAGCGGGGACACGCCCATGGAGAGAGTTTGAGCACTGTTCACGGCTCACGACAGTGACAACCTTAACTTTCCCATGAAATTGTTGTTCTAAAGCTTTCATGAGAGGCAAATAGCTTAAATCTTTTGCAAAACGTACTGCATGTAGCAAGATGATATTATCAAAACGCGCTAAGTCTTTACCTTCTTGTAAGATGGATAAAAACGGCCCGATGGCAGTTCCGGTTGAAAGCATCCATAAATTTTTGCATTCTGGTATTTCATCCAAGACAAAAAATCCGGCAGCTTCATCCGTGATTTGTAAGGTATCGTTAGGCTTTAATTTTGCAAGTTGTGGGCTTAATTTCCCTCCAGGAACAATCACAAAGTAAAATTCAAGCCGGTTATCGCTCGGTGCGTTAACGTAGGAATAGGCTCGTTGAACTCTTTCTCCCTCGATTTCCAGTGCTAATTTAGCGTATTGTCCGGCTGTAAAAGGTTTAATTGGCGCCTCAATGACAAGGCTAAATAATGCATCAGTCCAAAATTTGGCTTCAATGACTTTCCCAGTTACCCAATTTGCCATAAATTCCACCTCTTAGTATTTCAAAATAAACTAACTAAAACGACATATTGATTACATGAATTAGCTAGGGAATGGATCATTAGGATTTAATACTAAATCAGTTCACTATTTATGCTTATCGATAATGTGTCCCAGTGATTTATTCTTAAATATGGCTTATTTTCAATTTCAATGTACAGTTATCTTGACAGTGTTGGCGAATATTACTGCCATTGTTAAATAAACTAAAATGTACTGCTACTACGAATAAAGGGTAATTTTTGTTATCTTAATCACAGTAGGACAAAATCTGTTGTTTGTTATTTACCTGAAGCAGGTTTAAAGCGCAGAACAACAATTAAATATTGATAATTTAATGTCTAAATAGTCGCTGTATTATTTTTAAATAATACAGCGTTATTGTGTGTCCGGATTGTCTATCCGGGGTTTTGATATATTTGAGAGAAAAATGAGAAAGCTGGAACATTTCAATCTGTTATTAATGTTAATTGCATTAGCGGCTGTCGGCCAAATGACACAAACTATTTATGTCCCTGTGATAGCTGAAATAGCGGTGTATTTTAATGAGCCTTCCGGGGCTGTTCAGCAGGTAATGGCCGCTTATTTATTTTCTTATGGTTTTTCACAGTTATTGTATGGTCCGTTGTCCGACCAAATTGGCCGCCGACCTGTTATTTTGTTCGGTTTGACAATTTTCTTATTTTCCACCATCTTGGCGATTTTTGCTCCAACCTTGACGACATTAACAGTTGCCAGCGGTTTACAGGGGCTAGGTACTGGCGTAGCTGGTGTGATGGCGAGGACCATGCCGCGTGATTTATATAAAGGCACTGCGTTGCGCTATGCAAATAGTTTATTAAATATGGGGGTATTAGTTAGCCCATTATTGGCACCCATGTTTGGTGGTATATTAGCCCATTTTTGGGGGTGGCATGCCTGTTATATTTTCCTGTTTATCTTAGGTGCATCAGTGTTATTAAGTATGTACCGTTGGCTACCTGAAACCCGCCCAGTTTCGCCTGAAAAACACAGAATGGTTGATTCATACCGAGCGCTATTATCAAACGGCTCATTTTTATCGTATTTAGCAATGCTGATAGGCGCGTTAGCAGGGATAGCCGTGTTTGAGTCGAGTAGCGGTGTATTAATGGGGGGAGTTTTGGGGTTAAGTAGTATCACCGTGAGCATTTTATTTATTCTGCCGATCCCTGCCGCTTTTTTTGGTGCTTGGTATGCAGGGCGTGAAGGAAAAACCTTTTATCACCTGATGTGGCACGCCGTATTAATTTGCCTGCTGGCAGGTATCATGATGTGGCTACCAAGTTGGTTTGGTATTATGAATACATGGACATTGTTGGTGCCAGCCGCCGTCTTTTTCTTTGGTGCTGGGATGCTATTTCCTTTAGCAACAACGGGGGCAATGGAGCCATTCCCTTATTTAGCGGGTGCTGCCGGAGCGCTGGTAGGGGGATTGCAAAATGTAGGTTCAGGGGTTGCAACATGGATCTCTGCATTGTTACCACAGGATGGGCAGTTTAGCCTTGGGCTTTTAATGTTTTTAACATCCATACTGGTTTTATTGTGTTGGCTGCCATTAGCTAAACGGATGGGTCATACAGAACGAACTGTTTAATGGATAAAATAAAGTGGGAAACGATAGGTTGTCCCACTTTATTTGCAATCTTAGGCGGCAGTGTCGTTAGGTTTATTGGGTGATTAGGCGATTAAAGGCGAAACAATCTGCGTAGGTTGTGGCAGTATTGCTCCATGAAAAAGCGATAAGTTATCCTTTTGATCAATTGTTGATAGCAGCGCCGGTTGTTCTGCTATTGAGTTAAATTTGACTGGGCGGTCATAATTTACAAACGCGGTATTTTCTGCCAATTGGTCTATGCTGTTTTGGTAGAGCCAAATTGAGCTAGGTGCCACGTTATCCTGCAAGTGTTGGTCGATATACACTTTGATTCCAACTAATTCTAAGCCCGGGGTACTGTCGATGGTTCCGTTGATAGTCAATATGTCTTGGTCTACAGAAAGATACCAGCGTTCTTTTGGTGTATATTCTTCAATTCTACCCTGCTCATTATAAAGCTGTAGTGTTACCCAATATGTATGTTCGCTATTAGTTAGGCCAAGTTGTTTAATGTTAACCAGTTGATGAATATGTACATCAGATAGTAAGTTTCTTTCTGAGGGGACATTAAGTTGGCGATTAGAAATAAAACGTTTATCTACTTGAATATCAAGGTGGTTAATCGGCTTAAATTCGTGTATGGCCAGTTGTATTTCATCCTCACCAAATGGGTCACTTAATGAAAAATCCTGTTGGTGTAATTGGCCGTTTTCGACCCAGCTAGCGCGTAGTTTACTATGTTTATCAATACGCGATAAATTTACCTGACCCGTCTTAGCATTAACCAAATCATGTTCGGTTGCAGACCAAAACAGCTTAGTGCCACGCCAATAATTATCTAGCTGTAATTTTTCTGGTAGCGTTTGCCCATTACTGTTAAAAAACAAACGATTTGCCAGTGATTCAGGGTTTTTATATTGAAAAATGATTTTTGCTGCATCTTTGTTGCCCGCTTCTTTAACTTCCAGTTTAACCAATTCCCCCTTGTCAGCAATTTTTAAGTTCAATTGGTTATCAAATATAAAAATATCTTTTGTTTCAGAGAGTAAGCCGTGGTGCGTTGCGTAAGTAACTTTGAATGAATAGTCCGAGTAGTCATCATCAAGAGATTTTGTGATGAATTCATCATGAGGGGTATTTATGGTGCTAGCGATTGTTTTGATGATATTCAGCCGACTATAAGGATGAAGGGTACCATCCGCCATTCGCGTAAATTGCCTATGTAGCCAATATATTGGGGTATCACGCTGAATATAGTGTTTAGAGTACTTGTTTTGATGAGCTTTTTGGATGAGAAAATCTTGGATTTTTGCTACGAAATAATCAGAGTGAGGAAGAAAAGCATCGTTATTGGCTAAGAGTTCCATAGACGAGGTGGGGTACATTGCTGGCTTGACCTCAGTAACATCACCGTTAACCGATAGCCGCTTATAGGTAATATACCGTTGCTGTTGTTGGTCATAGGCAATGTTTACCCCATTGCTATGCTCTTTAAATGGGTATACTTCTTTATTATTAGTATGCGGTAAGCCTAAGCCATGGCCATATATTTCATGCCATAAAATCCCCGAATCTGCCAATCCCCCGCCATAATTGGGTGAAGCTATCCCCAACAACCAGAAAAAAGCACCATCAGGTATTAAAGGCTCGATAGCGGAGTAATGAAATTCAAAATTGAATGAGGTTAATTTTGCTAATTTGAAGCTATTCATGTATGCCCAATGAATCTGTGAAGCGGTAAATTGCGGAATTACTTTGGGGTTATCATATTTAGGGTTTGACAGAATACGGGTGGTAAGGTAGCCATTAATATAAGGGTTTAGTGCTGGGGACTGCGAAACAGCTGGGTAACTATAGAGAGTAAAGTGTTTGATTGGTAGCCTAGCGGCGGCTTCTATCCCCCAACTTAGGGGGGAGTAGGTGTAAGTGCCATGCCCTTGTTGATAAAGGCTAGTAGTATGGATATGTGAGGTTATTGAGTGATTGGGTTTTACGTTTAATTGAAAATTACCATTTTCCTCGGTATAAGGCATAAGAATCGGGGTATTATCGGCTAAAATGCGAATTCTAACCTCCGGTTGTACCCACTCGCTTTTTAATGGGGCGGTATAGCTTTGATGATGCAAATCATTAGCAGGAACACTCATTTTTATGGGAATTGGTAATAACGTTTGCGGTAGCCTTTCGGGGCCCACTAACCTTACTCGGCCTAGTTCTTTTCCCTCCTTTGTGCTGACTATCGCGACAAAATCAGGTGATTTCGCGGAAGATTGACTAGTCACATCGACTTTAACCAATGCCCAACGGTTGGCGGATAAACAGAAATAGGGGGTATCTGGTGCCTGCAGGTGAGTCTGTGCGAGTTGAATATTATGTACTTGCATGTCATGGGGTTTTGGGTGTTTTTTGGGGCTGGGCTCATTATAGATAGGGTCTTGGATGGTAAAGGTTTTTTTCCCAGGGATGGAAACCAGTGGAGGGGCTTCCATTTGTAATTGAACGGATATTGGGGCAGAGATATCCCCATTTTTCATTACGGCAACAAAATCAAATTGCTCTACTCCGTGGTGATTAAAGTGATTATCTGGCTGGTATTGCCATTTCCCGGTTCTCTCATCTAGCAAAACGTCGCCAAATTGTGGTTTTTCAATTAACTGATACTCCACAATGTTTTCATCTGTAGGGAGATCGCCTGTGACGGCACCTACGATGAAAGGGTCTAATGATGATGTTGGGTTTTCAACAATAACAATAGGGAGGATTTGTTCTTGATAACCAAATTGGAGGAGGTCGAGCTTCCGGTTTTGTAAATCAGTAATATTTAACTGATATGTCTTTTTATTCCAGTTGACACGAATGTCACTATCATCAATGTGCTGGTGGATATAGTCTTGCAGGTATTGTGCAAATTGTTCAGGGGAGGTGAATTGGGTTTCTGTCAGTTTAAACTCTTCACGATAAATCTCAGTAATATGGCTATCTTTATCCGTGAGTTTTAGTGAAAGGTGTGTCCAGTTATTAATTTGGTCTTTATCAATGCTAATGGATTGAATAATTGCATTATCTTCTATTTTTTTATAAACGGTATTGGGAACATCAACATAGGGAACAGGCACGTTTCTTTTTAATTGAAATTGGGAAATGCAAATACCTTCTCCAACAATTATTATTTGGTTATTTTTATAGCTGACTTTTACTAATGGGTGGGATAATAGACTCAGTTGATGGTTGATCTTATTTTCAATTTCTTGGGCTAATTCAGGCCAAGAAGACCGTGATATTAATGCGATGTCATCTAATTTTAGAATTATATTTTGATGTTCACTGCTAAGGACAATTGAAAAATATTCTGATTGTTGAAGGGTTTCATCTGTTAACAGTATTGAGTTGATCGCTGAATGAGGTAAGGAAACCACTTGTTGGAAGCCATGTGGGTTAAATGATGGTGTATTTTTGTTTGTTTTGGCTATGTCAGTCTTAGATTGGATATAGCTAAAGGCACTTTCTGGAATACGCTCTATTGGTGATTGCCCTGAACGATATAATAAGTCAAATTCAGGTGGTGATGTTTCTGTAATTGTCTTAATGCTAAAATTTATTGTGCCATTTTTATCTATATGCCCAAGGGAGATAGCCTGATGTTCATTCGAAGGTATAATATGAATGTCTCTTGGGCCTATGCTTAATGTCGCGCACTCCTGTAATAATGAAGTATCTAGGTATAAGGTCCAGTCACCTGAATCGGTAAACGTTATTTCCCCGCTATAATTCCAACCAGTTCGGTAAGTCTGTTCGGTAATTACCGAGTTCTGCTGCGAAAAATTGGAAATGATATGGGTATTTTTTTCAATATCATTTTTACCTTTAATTTGGTAAGTGCTAACTAATATTCCTTGTGGCGCATTATTTTCTTTTTCAGTTTTTGCACTGTTTTTATCATTAACATCAATTAATGAAAGCTCATTGATAAATTTTTTCATTGATGGAGAGGGGGGAACATCGTCATTTTCAATGATGAGTAAGCTACCGCCAGTCAATTCGAGGTAATGGCGTAGTAGCTCGACTTGTTTATCATTACTGCTAGATGAAACAACGACCGTATCATAGTGGCGGTGCCATTGCCCACTGGGTAATAAGAGGTCTGCGATTTGGTCTGCGGCACGTGCATCCCCCTCTTGCCATTTAGTTGGTGAATTAGAACTATCAACAAATAAATTATGGCTGGGGTGGAATTCAGAGCCTGAAAATTGAAACTGTTCAACGGTGCTCAGTACATAATTGGGCTTGTTTCCACCGGATAAACGCGGCGAATTCATTAACCAATTGAAAAAAGTAAAAGTAGCTTTGCTGGTGGTAGATTGGCGCGGGTTTTCTTTTAATCCACGAATTAAGTCAGAATCGTTTTTTATTATTGCTACTCGGCTGTTTTGTTTATAATAGCCAAACTGTAGTTTTTTTTGCTGTATTTGTTCTGAAACAAGCGTAGATGTGGTTAGTTTATATAAATAATTTGTAGGTTTCTTGAGGTGTTCCATACCCATTTTCCTTGAAAGAATAAGTAATAATACATGTAGTTCAAGGTGATTTTAGATAAACTCATATGGGCTTTCTAATTTATTATTAGTCTGATTATTGGCTTTCTATTTATTAGCTAATTGGTTTTCCCTGCCTTGTCTCACCATTCGAAAGTCAATAAATTGATTTTCCTCGTTTATTTTCAAAAACTATTCAGTTTACTGGCAAACACAATATATCAGTTAATCGTTTAAGGCAGTGCCGAAGCACCGCCTTAAAAAACAATAAAGTGTTAGTGGCAATAATTAACCACGGTCTTCCCACTCTTGAGCTCGTGCTACTGCTTTTTTCCACCCTTCATATTTGAAATTACGTTCTGTCGTTTCAATACCAGGCTTAAAGACACGCTCAATAGTCGCTTTGCTTTGTAGTTCATCAAGGTCATTCCAGAAACCAACGGCTAACCCTGCAAGATAAGCAGCACCTAATGCTGTACTTTCACGAACTTCTGGGCGTTCAACAGGGGTCCCGAGAATATCCGCTTGAAATTGCATTAGGAAGTTATTGGCGACAGCACCACCGTCAACACGTAGTGCTTTTAAACGTTCGCCAGAGTCTGCTTGCATTGCGTCAAGTACGTCACGAGTCTGGTAGGCGATAGATTCTAGCGTTGCGCGAATAATGTGATTACGGTTAGCACCACGGGTTAAGCCAAAAATTGCTCCTCGCGCATAAGGGTCCCAATAAGGGGCTCCTAACCCTGTAAAAGCAGGAACGACATAGACACCATTACTGTCTTTCACTTTAGTGGCAAAATATTCGGAGTCAGTCGCTTCATCGATTAATTTTAGCTCGTCGCGTAGCCATTGAATGGAAGCGCCCCCGACGAAAACCGCACCTTCAAGTGCATAGTTCACTTCACCTTTCGGACCACATCCTATGGTCGTTAGTAAGCCGTGATTAGAGCGTACCGCGGTTTCTCCGGTATTTAACAGCAAGAAACAGCCTGTTCCATAGGTATTTTTCGCCATGCCAGGCTTGACGCACAGTTGGCCGTACAGCGCCGCCTGTTGGTCACCCGCCATTCCTGAAATTGGGATACGCGTTCCACCTTTCCCCCCAATATTGGTTTGGCCATAAACCTCTGATGATGGACGAACCTCTGGGAGCATGGCGCGTGGAATATTTAGGGCTTTAAGAATTTTATCATCCCATTCTAGGTTGCGGATATTAAACATCATAGTACGGGATGCGTTGGTATAGTCGGTGACGTGGACACGGCCTTGTGTCATTTTCCAAACTAGCCATGTGTCAACGGTTCCAAACAGTAATTCCCCTTTTTCTGCGCGTTCACGAGCCCCTTCTACGTTGTCTAAAATCCATTTAACTTTTGTGCCGGAAAAGTAAGGGTCAACGACAAGGCCTGTGTTTTGGCGAATATATTCTTCTAGATCACGGTCATTTTGTTTGAGATGAGTACAAAAGTCAGCTGTGCGGCGGCATTGCCATACAATCGCATTATAAACAGGCTTACCTGTTGCTTTCTCCCAGACAATAGTCGTTTCTCGTTGATTAGTAATGCCAATCCCAGCGACTTCATCAGTTCGGATATCTGCTTTGGCAAGAACTTCAACTAAGGTCGAACTTTGTGATGCCCAAATTTCCATAGGGTCATGTTCTACCCAGCCTGGCTTAGGATAAATTTGTGTGAATTCACGTTGTGAAATACTAATAATATTTGCATCGTGGTCGAGTACAACCGCTCGTGAACTGGTTGTGCCTTGGTCAAGTGCGACAATATATTTTTTCGCAATAGTGGTTTCTGTCGTCATAATTTAAGCCTGTTCCGAAGATTTGGTGTTTTTAACGGATAACTTTTCTGTTTTGGTCTCTTCTTCACATACCATGCACGGTAGGTGGCGACCAATAAGTTTACGATAGGCGAATGCCCCTAGCAGACCACCAACAATAGGTGCTGTCAATGGTACAAGAAAATACGGTATATCACGGCCACCTGTGAGCGCGATGTCACCCCAGCCTGCAAGATAAGCCACAACTTTCGGCCCAAAATCGCGAGCAGGGTTGAGGGCGAACCCTGTTAGTGCACCAAATGAACCGCCGATAACTGCGATTAAAATACCAATTAATAGTGGAGCAAGTGGGCCACGAGGTACGCCATTACCATCATCAGTTAGCGCCATAATTAAACACACTAAGATGGCAGCAATAACCACTTCAATGAAGAAGGCATGAGGAACGCTGATTTGTGGTGCAGGGTAGGTAGAGAATACCCCTGCGGTAAATAAGCTTTCTTGTGTACCCCTAATAATATGGTGAACTTGGTCGTAATCGAAAAAAACGGGGGAATACATAGAGTAGACTAATGCTGCTGCAAAGAAGCCACCTAGCATTTGTGCGATGATATAAGGGATCACTTTGCGCTTATCAAAACAAGCGAATAGCCATAGTGCAAGGGTCACCGCAGGGTTTAAGTGAGCACCTGAGGTTCCCGCTGTAAGATAAACGGCTAAGGCAACACCGAAGCCCCAGATAATACTGATTTCCCAGAGACCAAGTTGCGCCCCTGCAATCCTAACTGCGGCAACACAGCCTAAACCGAAAAATACTAGCAGTGCAGTGCCTAAAAACTCTGAGATACACTGACCAGTGAGTGATGTAGTCGTCATTTGGCTCATATGTTTCTATCCTACGAAAATGAAAATTATTGTAATGTTTTTTTAGTTAAGACTTTCTAATCGAAAATCATTAGCTGTAAATTTATCGTTAAAGAACATAAACGAGAAATATCGAAATTGAAAAATGTGTGTTACATCACTAAAGCGAAAGAAAACAACCAAAAATAGTGACGAGTTCGACCTTTATGGTGTGATCTGACCAGTATTTTTTATCAATGGTTATTAGTATTCAGATGGAAGGAACTGGACACAGGGGATCATGCTACTTACAATCGTGTAAAAGCAGATAAGGGAGACCTAACAAATGTCATTTGAAGTATTTGAGAAACTCGAGTCCAAAGTTCAACAAGCGATTGATACAATCACGTTGTTACAAATGGAAATTGATGAATTAAAAGATAAAAATGGTGCACTAAGCCAAGAACTAGAAACGACAAAGTCAGGTACTGAGTCTTTAGTGAGAGAAAATGAACAACTCAAACAAGAGCAGCAAGCATGGCAGGAAAGGTTGCGTACTTTGTTAGGGAAGATGGAAGAAGTGTAATTTCTCGTCATACTTCGCGTTGTAGGGGTGTTGGCTTCGTCTCTTCGCCCTAGTCACATACTTATGTATGCTCCTAGGGTCTTATCGACTTTGCCGCCTACCTACAACACGAATTATTTAGAGAAACGTTCGTCATACCTTGCGTTGTAGGGGTGTTGGCTTCGTCTCTTCGCCCTAGTCACATACTTATGTATGCTCCTAGGGTCTTATCGACTTTGCCGCCTACCTACAACACGAATTATTTAGAGAAACGTTCGTCATACCTTGCGTTGTAGGGGTGTTGGCTTCGTCTCTTCGCCCTAGTCACATACTTATGTATGCTCCTAGGGTCTTATCGACTTTGCCGCCTACCTACAACACGAATTATTTAGTGTAATTTCTCGTCATACTTCGCGTTGTAGGGGTGTTGGCTTCGTCTCTTCGCCCTAGTCACATACTTATGTATGCTCCTAGGGTCTTATCGACTTTGCCGCCTACCTACAACACGAATTATTTAGAGAAACGTTCGTCATACCTTGCGTTGTAGGGGTGTTGGCTTCGTCTCTTCGCCCTAGTCACATACTTATGTATGCTCCTAGGGTCTTATCGACTTTGCCGCCTACCTACAACACGAATTATTTAGAGAAACGTTCGTCATACCTTGCGTTGTAGGGGTGTTGGCTTCGTCTCTTCGCCCTAGTCACATACTTATGTATGCTCCTAGGGTCTTATCGACTTTGCCGCCTGCCTACAACACGAATTATTTAGAGAAACTTTCGTCATACTTCGCGTTGTAGGGGTGTTGGCTTCGTCTCTTCGCCCTAGTCACATACTTATGTATGCTCCTAGGGTCTTATCGACTTTGCCGCCTGCCTATAACACGAATTATTTAGAGAAACTTTCGTCATACCTTGCGTTGTAGGGTGTTGGCTTCATCTCTTTGCTCTAGTCACATACTTATGTATGCTCCTAGGGTCTTATCGACTTTGCCGCCTACCTACAACACGAATTATTTAGAGAAACTTTCGTCATACCTTGCGTTGTAGGGTGTTGGCTTCATCTCTTTGCTCTAGTCACATACTTATGTATGCTCTTAGAGTCTTATCGACTTTGCCGCCTACCTACAACACGAATTATTTAGAGAAACTTTCGTCATACCTTGCGTTGTAGAGTATAAAAATAAGGGCTGCAATAATTTGCAGCCCTTATTTTTAGAATTTTTAACGGATTATGCGTCGATATTGTCATCTTCGATAAAACCGTCGTTCTCAGACGAGGTTAATGGCTCTTCAGAAAGAATAATGCCGGTATTATCCGCATACAGATAGTCACCAGAGAAGAAGGTGACGCCACCAAAATTGACGCGGACATCACTTTCACCAATGCCCTCATCAGGGCAACCTGCTGGCATAGCGGCAATAGCTTGGATGCCAAGGTCAAGTTCCATTAGTGCATCGACTTGGCGAACCGCGCCATAAATCACAATGCCTTCCCAATGGTTGTCAACAGCAAGCCTTGCTACTTCGGCGTCAATAAGCGCTTTACGGACAGAGCCACCGCCATCAACTAGCAGAATACGGCCGGTACCGTCTTCTTCCAGCAAATCATACAGTAGGCCGTTATCTTCAAAGCACTTAACTGTAATGATTTGACCGCCAAATGAAGTACGCCCACCAAAGTTGGAGAAAAGAGGTTCTACCACATTAACGCTTTCTTGGTATATATCGCAGAGTTCGGAAGTATCATAATTCATAGGATTTAGGTCTTTTTTGCTGCAAGAGGTAGCCAGTATATCCCTTTTGAACAGTACTTGGCAAAGTTACCCGCCTAAAAATAGGCGGGAAAAGTCAAAAAATAGGCAAATAATGATGATTACTTGCTCATCACCACGCCAATAGAGAATAACACGTTGGTGATCAGTGCCGCTTTTACCATATTTTCAAGTAAAGGGCGCATACCTTCTGGTGTGGGGTCGCTAAGAACACGGCGTAAATGGTTCATCAATACTGGCACCGCAAGTAAGAATAGCCAGCCACTCCAACCTTGTAAGTAAATCAGGTTGAAAAACACTAAACATAAAATGGCAACGATAATAATAATTGCGTGGTAAATGCGTGCACCCTGCGGCCCTAAACGCACAGCTAATGTATTTTTACCTGCTTTGATATCATTTTCGATATCACGCATATTATTAATGTTTAATACGGCAACTGATAGCAACCCGCAAGCTGTGGCGGGTAACAGGGTGATGATATTGAAACTATTTGCCTGTAAGTAGTAAGTCCCAATCACGCTTAGCCAGCCAAAGAAGATGAGTACCGATATATCCCCCAGCCCTAAATAGCCATAGGGTTTTTTACCAACAGTGTAGGTAATGGCCGCAACGATGGCAATTAACCCTAGGGCTACGAAACCGATAGCATCTTCGGGTTTTTCACACGCGACAATAATTAACAGTAACCCAGAAATACAGGCCGCCGTAATATTGATTTTTAACGCTTTTTTCATGTCAGCTTGCGTGATAACGCCTTTTTGCATACCACGTAGTGGGCCAATACGCTCTTCGGTATCAGAACCTTTTACAGCATCACCATAATCATTGGCAAGGTTAGATAAAATCTGTAATAGTCCAGCGGTAATAAGGGCTAAAAGCGCCACAGGCCATTTAAAGTTGCCTGTTAAATAGGTTAGAGCGGAGCCTGTGACAATCGCAATCACCCCGAGAGGGAGGGTTTTGGGGCGTAGGCTTTCAATCCAAGCTTGTTTACGGCTTATTGTATTTGGTGAGTTCATTTAATTACTTCACAGGTTCATACTTGTCATATTTCAAATTGTAGTGATCTTGGCTGTACTTTATTGCTTTAGTCACATACTCGTATAGGTTACTTGCTATATTCCAGCTACTTTAGTCACATCGGGCTGATGTTATTTTGGTTTTCTACAATCTGAATTATTTAAAGTCGTGTTCTTAAAAATTTAACTAGCCTATCGCAATGATAAATATTGTTGAATTTCAAAGCAGTAGGATTAATATTTCATAGAAAAAAGTGCAGCGATAAAAGCTGCACTTTAGTCGATGTATATTAAGGATACATGAAAACCTGATAATTAATAAGATTATAAAATAAATCTACTCAGGTCTTCGTCAGCAACCAGTTCGTCTAAGTGTTGTTTGACGTACTCAGCATCGATTTGGATAGTTTGGCCATTACGGTCGCTTGCATCGAAAGAAATATCTTCCATTAAACGTTCAAGTACCGTGTGCAGACGACGAGCACCAATGTTTTCAGTTGACTCATTCACTTGCCATGCTGATTCTGCAATTTTACGGATACCGTCTGCTGTAAATTCAATATTGACGCCTTCAGTTGCCATTAGCGCTTTATATTGCTCAGTTAAGGAGGCATTTGGTTCTGTCAAAATGCGGACAAAATCTTCAGTGGTCAGTGCTTGCAGTTCAACGCGAATAGGTAGACGACCTTGCAGTTCAGGGATTAGATCTGATGGGCTAGATACTTGGAATGCACCTGATGCAATAAAGAGAATGTGGTCGGTTTTTACCATACCGTGCTTAGTCGAAATGGTACAGCCTTCGATTAATGGTAATAAGTCACGCTGAACCCCTTCACGGGATACGTCTGGACCTGAGCTTTGACCGCCACGTTTACAGATTTTGTCGAATTCATCGATAAACACGATACCGTTTTGCTCTACGGCTTCAATAGCTTGTTCTTTTAGCTCTTCTGGGTTAACTAATTTAGCGGCTTCTTCTTCCACTAATAGTTTAAACGCCTCTTTGATTTTCATCTTACGAGGCTTTTGTTTTTGACCCGCTAAATTTTGGAACATGGATTGTAACTGGTTAGTCATTTCTTCCATGCCCGGAGGCGCCATGATCTCAACCCCCATTGGGGTGGCCGCAACTTCAATCTCAATTTCTTTATCGTCTAACTGGCCTTCACGTAATTTTTTACGGAATGTTTGACGCGCAGGTGATTGTTCATCAGTGGGTTCAGATTGACCCCAATTGTTTTTTGCAGGTGGGATCAACACATCTAAAATACGCTCTTCGGCCATTTCTTCTGCACGATAGCGGTTTTTTTCGATAGATTGTAAACGCACCATTTTGACGGCAGAATCAGTCAAATCACGAATAATAGAGTCAACTTCTTTACCCACATAACCGACTTCTGTAAATTTTGTCGCTTCAACTTTGATAAACGGTGCATTCGCTAATTTTGCTAAGCGGCGAGCAATTTCAGTTTTACCTACCCCTGTTGGGCCAATCATCAGAATATTTTTTGGGGTAACTTCATGGCGTAACACTTCATTTAACTGCATACGGCGCCAGCGGTTACGCAGAGCAATTGCTACAGAGCGTTTGGCTTTGTTTTGGCCAATAATATGATTGTCGAGTTCGCTGACAATTTCGCGTGGAGTCATTTCGGACATGCTAGCAATCCTTATGATTTTGAAGAAATTTCTTCAAAGTTGACATTGTGGTTGGTGTAAATACAGATGTCGCCAGCAATGGCGAGTGCTTTTTCGGCAATTTCTTTTGCGCTCAAGTCTGTATTTTCTAACAGTGCACGTGCTGCTGATTGCGCGTATGGACCACCGGAACCTATGGCAATTAAGTCATTTTCAGGTTGTACCACGTCACCATTACCCGTAATGATAAGCGAGGTGTGTTCATCTGCGACAGCGAGCAACGCTTCTAGCTTGCGTAGCATACGGTCTGTACGCCAATCTTTTGCAAGCTCAACGGCCGCTTTAGTTAAATGGCCTTGGTGCAGTTCGAGTTTACGCTCAAACAGTTCAAAAAGTGTGAATGCATCTGCGGTGCCACCGGCAAATCCGGCAATGACTTTGTCATTGTATAAGCGGCGAACTTTGCGGACATTGCCTTTCATGACGGTATTACCCATCGTCGCCTGTCCATCACCACCAATTACGACCTGGCCATTACGGCGAACACTTACGATTGTTGTCATGAGTTAGCCCCTGGTTTTATTACAAAAAGAATGCAGCTGGTTTTAATTTCCAAAAGATAAAATTCAAGTGGTAGCTGTTTAATTAGCTAGCACTTGAATTGTGTTGAAGATAAAAACAACCGCTCATGAGTACATTAAAACAGTACATGGGGTGGGAGGTTAGGATTTTCAACCCCCTGAAGCACGAAGAATGCAACCTGATACACCGACACCTGCTGCTCGGTCACGCATTTTCTCTGCGGTTGACTTGGAATAAGGGCCTAATACGATACGGTGCCAGCCACCGCCACTAGAGATACGGCTTTCAATACCTGAAAAGGCGAGTGTTGCTTGTACCGACTCTGCTTGTTCTGCTGTACGGAATGACCCGCATTGAACTAACATATTTTGCAGATTATTCGCTGGTTTTTTATCCGGTACATTTTGTGACGATGAGGGCGGTGCCGCTGGTCGAGATTCTACTTTCGGTTCGTTATTCACAACAGGCTTACGTTGAACTGGCTCTATAGGTTGAGCCGGTTCATTGATAATGACCTGAGACCGCGGCACTGGTTTACCGTTAGCAGGGATTTCTTGTAAGTTAGTTACCGGTTGGCGCCGGTCAGAATCGATTTGCTCTAATAATTGACGTTGTTCAGGTGTTAAATCTGATGGACGCAGAATATTAGTACCGGTATTAGGCTGCTGAGAGCTTGGTATATCAACACCGCGGCGCTCGAGTTCTTTAATATAGCGCCAGCGCTCTTCAGGTTTGGGCGGAAGTGTGCTGCCCGTAGGTGCAGTTGGTACGACAGATTGTGGTGGTAGGGTATCCTTTTTATTTTGGGTGATATAAAACAGGCCACCAACGAATAGCACGACAATCACCACAGCAACGACCAAAGTAGTCATTGGCAGTCCCTGTGCTTTTTTCGATTTACCTTTGCCTTTTTTACGAGCGGATGAGCGCCCTCGAGCTACATAATCTTTTTGTGCCACGCTATTAATTCACTAATTATTAATTGTTGTCGTCATTTGGCTTAACATGTTACTTAACCTGAGTGGCTTTGACTAGGGGCTGTTCATCTTTGCTGATGATTTTTACAGCGCGTTTTGGTGTTAAAACCAGCTACATGGTTAGGTTTAGTACAACCATGCTCGGTAAGCTACATAATTCAGAAAAATAGACCTTCGGGTTCGATTAAATGTAATTTTTCTCTGTGTTAAGCACTTCTTGCCTAGGTGACTGTGACTAGACGGTGAATCGCTCGCCTTGAGCAAAATACATTTAATACGAATAAAAATGTACCATTAAAGTTCAATAACCCCTAGCTTTTAGGCGCTTTTGTACTCTCTCTAATGATTAAATCAGAATCTAGGAGACGAGACCCTGGGGTGACATTGTTACCGTGGATCTGTTCTAGTAACAGTTGCATAGCATGATGGCCGATTTCAGTACGCGGTTGGTCGATAGTCGTTAATGCGGGTAAAGTGTATTTTGCTTGTTCTAAGTTATCAAAACCAACGAAAGAAAGGTCATCTGGGAGTTGTAACCCCATTTTCTTCGCTTGCCACATAGCCCCTATGGCCATGATATCACTGTGACAAAAAACGGCAGTTGGGGGTTCAGGAAGTGAAAGTAACGTTTTCATGGCTTCTGCGCCACCTTCGTGCGTAAAATCGCCGCGAATAATATAGTTTTCGCGTAACTTTTCGCCAGTACGCAACATCGCCTTTTTATAACCTTCTAACCGATACTCACTCAACGGCATATGAGAGGGACCTGCGATACAAGCAATCAGCCGGTGGCCTTGCTTTTGTAGGTAATGGGTCGCGTTAAATGCTGCCGTAAGGTTATCAATATGAACGGTAGGGAGCTTTAATTCAGGGGCAAACTCATTCGCCATAACAATTGGCGGTAGGTTTTTTTGTTCTTCAGTGGAGACATCAAAGGGGATATTAGAGCCGAGTAATACCATACCATCGATTTGTTTGGTAATAATCAGGTTAATAAAGGCATTTTCTTGTTTTTGTTGATGTTTGCAATCACCAATTAGCACAAAATAGCCTTCTTGTGCTGCAATTTCTTCGATACCACAAACCACGTCGCTAAAGAAAGGGTCACGGATATTCGGAACGAGTACAAGAATAGTTTTTGATTCATTGCGCTTATAACTTCTAGCAAGGTTGTGGGGGTAATAGCCAACATCCATCACGGCTTGCTCGACCTTTTGCCTTGTCTGCAAAGAAACCTTTTCTGGGTTCATCAAGGTTCTAGAGACTGTCGCTGTCGAAACGCCCGCAGCACTGGCAACGTCTTTCATTGTTGCCGTATTATTGTGTTTTTTACTTTCCACAACGCCTTCCTTAGATTGATTTAATCGTTTGCTTTTTTTTGAATGGCGAAAGCACGTCATTATTTATGATTAGAAGTTATTCTAATTGGTTTCACAATAATATCTGTTACCTAGTTTGCATAAAAAGTGTGACTTACGTCATTTTTTAGAGCTGCTTCGCAAATTTAAAAAAAATTTGAGAGGAAATTCCTAAAAATCGGCTGTTGAAACACAGAGATATCTAGAGATACTTTGTTCATGAGTATTCAAATTATTAATTTAAGGAATGAGGTTAGCAATCAGTCGGGTCGACGTCCACATTCCATTTTACTTTACGGCTTTCTGGCTGCTGAAGGATTTCAGGCAGTAGTTTTGCCATAAATTGCTGCAAATATAACCGTGAAGGGTGTTGGAGCAATAATTGCCAGCGGAATCGTCCACCTCGTTTGGCTTGAATCGACGGCGATGGCCCTAAAATCCACAGTTTAGCGTCACTTTGCGGGTGCTCTGCGATATATTGCCGTACATTTTGCAAAAAAAGGCGTGAATCTTGGTTATTGTGATCTTCGGAGCGGATCAAAATATGGTTAGTGTAAGGTGGTAACATGGCGATACGGCGCTCTTCCATTGCCTCTTTTGTGAAAGCGTCATAGCCGTTTTCAAGTAAATTGAGTAGCAGAGGGTGCTCTGGGTGGTGAGTCTGTAAAAAAACGTCCCCTTGCTTACCAGCTCGACCCGCACGGCCTGAAACTTGTACATATAATTGGGCAAAACGCTCAGCTGCACGAAAGTCACTCGAAAATAGTGCGCCGTCAACGTCTAATAGCGCGACTAAGGTAACATCTGGAAAATGGTGGCCCTTAGCTAACATTTGCGTGCCGATAAGGACCCTTGCCCCACCTTCGTGAACTTGGTTTAAATGTTGCTCAAGTTCGCCTTTACGACTAGTAGTATCACGGTCAATACGGGTCACTGGCGTGTCAGGGAAAAGCTCCGATATCCCCTCTTCAAGTTGCTCTGTTCCCATACCTACGGGCACCAAGTGGGTTGACCCACATTGTGGGCATTGGCGAGGGATCGGGCGTTGGCTGTCGCAGTGATGACAACGTAATTGGTGAAAATTCTGATGTAAGGTGTAGTAATGATCACAGCGTTGGCACTCGGCAATCCAGCCACATTCATGGCAAATCAGTGCCGGGGAATAGCCCCGACGATTTAAAAATAAAATCACCTGATTATTTTTCGCTAAATGTTCTTTAATATGTTGGATTAGTAAGTGTGATAGGCCATATTTTAAGGGTTGGCCTTTTAAGTCAATTAGATGTTGTACTGCAGGGTGAGCATTCCCAGCCCGAATAGTGAGGTTTAATTGACGATACTTATTTTGTTGAACATTAAAAAGGGTTTCCAGTGACGGTGTTGCGGTCCCCATCACAATCGGAATATTATTTTTTTTGGCGCGAAAGACCGCGAGGTCTCGAGCATGGTAACGCCAGCCATCCTGTTGCTTATAAGAGCTATCATGCTCTTCATCGATAATGATGATGCCTAAGTGGGCAAATGGGGTAAATAGGGCAGAACGAGTGCCAATAATAATTGCATTTTGCCCTTGTTTAGCTCGTAGCCAAACGGCTAAACGTTCACTGTCATTTAACCCCGAATGTAGAACATCTACAGGGGCATTGAAACGCTCACGAAAACGGCTAATGGTTTGTGGGGTTAAGCCAATTTCGGGAACGAGAACTAAAGCCTGTTTACCTTGGGAAAGCACATTTTCTAATACGCTTAAATAGACCTCTGTTTTACCGGAACCTGTGATCCCAGCAAGCAGCCATGGTGAGAACTCGTCATCTTGTGCACGGATCGCTCCGACCGCGGTGGCCTGTTCGCTGTTAAGGCGTAGCCTTTCGCCACATATTGTAAAGTTAGGTTGCCATTTTTCCGCAGTAGGCTGAACAGGGTGTAGTTCTATATAGCTTTTCTTTTTTAAGGCTTGTAAGGCACTTTCGCTGATTTCAAGTTCATTGACCTGATGGCGATACACAGACCGGCGACGTAAAAGGGCGAGTGCTTGCTGCTGCTTAGGTGAACGTTTTAGCTCATTAAGGTCAACCGCAAGGCCTAACTCAGTAACTTGCCATTGCCAAATAGGGGTGAATTCTGCGGCTTTACCTTGGCGCAGTAATGTCGGTAGGGCGTGGAAAAGAACCTCACCAATTGGGTAATGGTAATATTGGGCAGACCATAATAATAATTGCCAAACATCGTCAGGAAATAGAGTTTGCTGGTCAAGAACCAGTTCGATAGCTTTGAGCTTGTCTTCAGCAAATTCACTTTTATCGCTATGTTTAACCACAACCCCCAGTGCTTGGCGCTTGCCAAACGGCACCATGACACGGCTCCCAATGACGGGAAGCGCCATGTTATCAGGGAGGCGATAATCAAATGTGCGATTTAAAGGAACAGGTAATGCCACCTGAACGACGATCATAGCTGGATTTCCGTCTGTTTTTTATGCGATGATAATAATAAGAGCGGACTAGAGTAACACAAAATTTACTCGGTTTTCATTGCGTGATAAACAGAATTTCTGTATGATCCGCCGCCTTTGGTAGTTATTTTTGCCAATAATATTAAATTCAATCAACACGACGTGTGGTGTCCGGCGTTAGGGCTGGAATGGCGACACGGCCTTAATAGAGGTTCTCCCATGAAAAAAGGTATTCATCCTAAATACGAAGAAGTTACTGCAACTTGTTCTTGCGGTAATGTTATGAAAATTAATTCAACTGCTGGTCACTCGCTGAACCTGGACGTTTGTGGTAATTGCCACCCGTTCTATACTGGTAAACAGCGTGATGTTGCGACTGGTGGTCGTGTTGATCGCTTTAACCAACGTTTCAGCATCCCAGGTTCTAAAAAATAATCGAACTTGTGAAATGCAAAAAAAAGGGAAAATATATTTTCCCTTTTTTTATGGGTAGAATAAACCGTTAGAAGCGGTAAACCACACCAAGCATAATGTCATTGCTTCTGACTTTCACTTTTGATTTATCTTTGGCACCGTCAGTGTAAGAGCTCACCTCAGATTTACCTGCATCTAAGAAGCGGTAGCTTAAATCTAATGATAGATTGTCATTGATTGCATACTGTGAACCCAATCCTAAACTCCAAGCAAAATTACTATTAGTTTTTGATTTAGACGATGAACTATATTCGCTACCACCGGAATTCGTTTCAGAGTAGGAATACTGTGCTTTATGCTTAATGCTCGCTAACCCTAAGCCCACAGATACATAAGGTGTGAAATTAGTTTCATTTTTGAAGTCATAGTAGGCATTGACCATGAAAGTATTTAGCGTGATATCATTTTTTGCATCATCACTATCTGAATAGAAAGAACCATTGCCATTGTCCCAAGAGCTACTCGCTAGATTATATTTGGAAGATGCTTTCCCTCTAAGGGTTATATCGAGCTCAGTACGAAGAGGTAAAGAGGTCATATCATATAAGTCATAACCAACAGCAAGGCCGCCACCGAACACGCCTTTGGTTTTGCTTCCACCACTGGCACGATCATACTCACCAAGGTCATCAATACTTTCCCATTTTTGGTCGGAAAGTTTTAAGATTGATGTTCCCATTTTACCAGAAACATAAAAACCACTATTCGATGCCATCGCTACGCTAGAAACGACGCTTAAAAGAGATACTGCAATTATCTTTTTCATTAAAAATACCGTTTAGTTAGTTTATTGGAAATAAGGTTTTATTATAAGTCAAATTAAGCGTTTGATTTAAGATAAGTTAAAATTGGGTGAAAAACGATATGATTATCGTTATTTTTTGTTAATAGTTGATAATTAACGGTTTCATGGTGGGTTTATGGTGGTTGTTAGTATTTTATTTTGTTTAAACGCGGCCAATATTTAAGAACGCACTCTTTATGGGGTGCGTTTTAAGCGTATTTAGCGTTTTTTACACGGGGCTGGAGCATATTGTGTCTCTGCGGGGAAAGGGTTTGCTTCGCAGTCGGCTAATTCTTCCCGAACTTCAAAAATCGCAAAACCAATTACGCCAATATTCCGTTCGTCACCTTGAACATTTTGATTTACATAAGAATCTTCTGGTGCTGAGAAGCGAAAAGCGGCGACTTGGTCCTGATTCTTGCGGAAGCCTTCAATGGTGACCTCATGTTTGGGACGGATCAAATATCCATTATTTTGGTATGAACCTGCACGGCCATTTAGTACGTCAATACCATCAACGGTTGTGACCACTTCGTAGGTTCTATTTCTATCGGTATTGGCGATAGTCAATTGATAACGCTGTCCCTCTTGGGCGGGCAAAATATATTGTCCTTGGTTATTACGGTAAATTGGCATTTTACGGTCATTTCCATCAGTGATTTTGATCTCTATGGGGGACAACGGAATATAATTGATGGTTTGAACATGGCTTGGGACACGTTCACCACGGTAAAAGATAATGGCGGTGTCAAAAGGTGTGTTGGTTAAACGTGAGGCTTTGACCGTTTGTACAGCAGAATTAACATCTTCCCCCCATTTTGTCCCTAATTTTTTCGCTGATAAATCGCTATTAGCAGTTTCTTTATATTCTTTGGTATAACTAGTTGAGTGGTTTGTGCATCCTGCGGTGATGAGTAGTGCTCCACCGAGTAAGCCGATTAAGACCTGATTATATTTATTCATTACACTATCCTTAATAATTCTAATTATTGGGTGTGGTTATAGATTGGTGTGATGAAGTGTAGAGAAGTTGGGGAAATAAGCCTGCGGGCAATTCTGAAAGTGAACTAATTCAGAGAAATCTTGGTGTTAGGTGTGAGACCAAAGAAAAATTTTAGCGTGGCTTGGGATGAGCGATTAAGTGTAATCACCTTTAGATAAGATAAGAAGAGCGCTACGCCACTGGCAGGGAATACCTGTTTGCGACGTAGTGAAAAACGTATTGCATTACTGAGGCAAAAATTGAGTTAGTACTCCCACGTTTCTGGGTCGATACCTAATTCACGCATGATTTCTTTTGCCGCTTCAGGGATTTCGTCATTACGTTCTTTGCGTAAATCTTCGTCATTCGGCAGCGGTTGCCCCGTGAATGCGTGCAAAAATGCTTCGCACAGTAATTCACTATTTGTAGCGTGACGTAAGTTATTAATCTGGCGGCGTGTACGCTCATCAGTTAAAATTTTTAGTACCTTCAACGGGATAGATACTGTAATTTTTTTTACTTGCTCACTCTTTTTGCCATGTTCAGCATACGGACTGACATATTCACCATTCCATTCAGCCATGAGTTACCTTGGATATTTTCAGTAATAATTAAAAATAATATGCATATTCTTTTTAAGAGAAACTTATTCTAAGCTTCAAATAGGGCGTGTCTGCATATAAGTAAGAAGAAACTTGTACTAGTTTACCACAATTTTTCCTGTGAAATTAACCAGCTAAGTCTATTTGTGCTATTGATTATCAATGAGCACATAATCATTAAGGCTGATTATTCCATTACTTGATATAAACGTAAAGAGGTTTAGACGTCTAGATATGTTGACGTCTAAACATCTCATGGGTATGATTTGAGCAATCACAAATCAGGAGAAGCGTTTATGGCCTACAAACCGTCAACTATCGCAATTCATAATGGATTAAATGAAGATCAACAATTTGGTTGCGTTGTGCCTCCCATTTATTTGTCCAGTACCTATAATTTTACTGACTTTAACCAGCCGCGAGTTCATGATTATTCACGTCGAGGAAACCCAGGGCGGGATATAGTACAAAAAACATTAGCGCAGCTCGAAGGGGGAAGTGGGGCTGTAATGACGAATAGCGGTATGTCTGCGCTTCATCTGTTATGTACGGTATTTTTACAACCGGGTGATTTACTTGTAGCTCCCCACGATTGTTATGGGGGAAGTTACCGGTTATTTAATAGCCAAAGCCAGCGTGGGGCTTATCAAGTACAGTTTGTCGACCAAAGTGACGAAAGTGCATTGCAAAAGGCATTAGATAAAAAGCCTAAATTGGTGTTAATCGAAACACCGAGCAACCCACTATTAAGAATTTTTGATATACAGCATATTGCTCATTTGGCTCATGAGGCAGGGGCATTAGTCGTTGTTGACAATACATTTCTAAGCCCGATTTTACAGCAACCGCTTTCATTAGGGGCGGATTTCGTTGTCCACTCATGCACTAAATATCTTAATGGCCACTCAGATATTGTGGCTGGAGTTGTTATTGCCAAAGATGAAAAATGGGCAATAGAATTAGCGTGGTGGGCAAATAATATTGGTGTTACTGGAGGGGCTTTTGATAGCTATTTACTATTGCGAGGGATTCGAACCTTATCGCCACGTATCTTACAACAGCAGAGAAATACACAAGAAATCGTAAAGTATCTTAAATCACAGACTTTAGTGAAAAAATTGTATTATCCTGAATTGGAAGACCATCCAGGGCATCAAATTGCACTTAAGCAGCAAAAAGGTTTTGGGGCAATGTTAAGTTTTGAATTTGCTGGTGATGAATTACAACTACGTCGTTTTCTGAGCGCCTTGTCTTTATTTACATTGGCAGAATCATTAGGTGGTGTAGAAACCCTGATTTCTCATACGGCAACAATGACCCACGCGGGGATGTCCGCTGAAGCTCGAGCACAAGCCGGTATTACGGATAGCTTGCTGAGAATTTCGGTCGGGATTGAAGACCCTCAGGATTTAATTACAGATTTAGAGCAAGCATTTCAGGTTGCGGCACAACGTTAGCGGAGTTTTTTGATGAGTGTACTAACAGCGGTTGAGGTGGCACCTTGCCACCGCCAGTTACATAAGTTTGGAGGTAGTAGTTTAGCGGACGCGAAGTGTTATCAACGAGTTGCGGCTATTATGGCTAACTATAGCCAACCCGGTGATTTAATGGTGGTTTCCGCTGCGGGTAGTACAACCAATCAACTAATCAATTGGTTGAAATTAAGTCAGATTGACCGTATTTCGGCTCATCAAGCTCAGCAAATATTACGCCGCTATCAACTGGATTTAATTGAATCTCTTTTGCCAGAACCAAAAGCAAAAGAATTAAGCCAATTATTCATTCAGGATTTAGAACGACTCAGTGTTTTACTGGATAAGCCGAATAGTGATGTCACTTACGCAGAAGTCGTCGGTCATGGTGAAATTTGGTCTGCGCGCCTTATGTCTGAAGTATTATCTCAAGCTGATATGGCAAGTTCTTGGTTAGACGCGCGTTTATTTTTACGTGCTGAACGCGCTGCACAGCCTCAGGTAGATGAAATACAATCACGGTATTTATTACAACAACAATTAACTCAATTACCTAATCGACGTATTGTTGTTACTGGCTTTATCTCCCGTAACCAGCAAGGCGAAACCGTATTACTCGGGCGCAATGGTAGCGACTATTCAGCCACACAGGTTGGTGCGCTCGCCGATGTTGATAAAGTCACCATTTGGAGTGATGTTGCAGGGGTGTACAGTGCAGACCCTCGTAAGGTTAAAGATGCGTGTTTATTGCCTTTATTACGTCTTGATGAAGCTAGCGAATTGGCGCGTTTAGCGGCGCCAGTTTTACATACTCGTACCTTGCAGCCCGTTTCTGTCAGTAACATTGATTTGCAATTAAGGTGTAGTTACCAACCAGAGCAAGGCTCAACCAAGATAGAGCGTGTATTAGCATCAGGAGCTGGGGCTAAAATTGTCACAAGTCACGATGATGTTTGCTTAATTGAACTACGTATTGCTGCAGGGCGGGATTTCAAACAAATCTGTAAGGATGTGGACTTACTATTAAAACGGGTCCAATTACGTCCATTAGCTCTTGGTATTCACCATGACCGTGCATTACTTCAATTATGTTATACCTCAGAACTTGTTGAAAGTGCGTTGAATGTCTTAGAGGAAGCCGGGTTACCGGGGTCATTATCACTGCGTGAAGGTTTTTCTTTGGTTGCTTTAGTGGGGGCGGGTGTTGGCAAAAAACCCCTGCATAGCCACCGTTTTTATGAGGAGTTGAAGGGGCAGCCTGTTGAATTTATTTGGCATTCTGAAGATGCGATTAGCTTGGTTGCCGTATTGCGTACAAACCAAACTGAACATTTAATCCAAGGTATGCACCAAAGCTTGTTCCGTGCGGAAAAACGTATAGGGTTAGTACTCTTTGGTAAAGGGAATATTGGCGCGCGTTGGTTGGAACTTTTTGCAGCGGAGCAACCTAATATTTCTGCTCGTAGTGACTTTGACTTCGTGTTGGCTGGTGTGGTGGATAGCCGCCGTAGTTTATTAAATTATCAGGGGATCGACCCTAGTCGCGCTTTGGCATTTTTTGATGACGAGGCGGTGGAACATGAAGATGACAACTTGTTTTTATGGATGCGTTCTCACCCTTATGATGATTTAGTTGTCTTAGATGTTACCGCCAGTGAAACTTTGGCTGATAGCTATGTTGATTTTGCCAGCTATGGTTTTCATGTTATTAGTGCTAACAAAATTGCAGGGGCCGCACAAACAGCTCAGTATCGCCAAATTCGAGATGCATTTTCAAAAACAGGTCGTCACTGGCTTTATAATGCGACAGTTGGAGCTGGGTTGCCGATTAACTATACGGTGCGAGATTTAAAAGAAAGTGGTGATGCCATCCTGACGATTAGCGGTATTTTTTCAGGGACATTATCATGGCTATTTTTGCAATTCGATGGCTCGGTTCCGTTCAGTGAGTTAGTTGAGCAAGCGTGGCAACAAGGTTTAACAGAACCTGATCCACGTATTGACCTTTCTGGGCAAGATGTGATGCGCAAGTTAATTATTTTAGCCCGTGAAGCTGGTTACGATATAGAACCTAATGACGTACGTGTTGAGTCATTAGTCCCTAAACAAGCTCAAACCGGCTCATTAGATGAGTTTTTTGAAAATAGTGCTGTGATCAATGAACAGATGCAACAGCGCTTAGAAGCGGCACAGGAAATGGGGTTAGTACTTCGTTATGTTGCGCGGTTTGATGCAGTAAAAGGTAAAGCTAAAGTGGGTGTTGAGGCAGTACAACCGAATCACCCATTGGCTTCATTATTACCGGGTGACAATGTATTTGCGATAGAAAGTCGCTGGTATCGAGATAACCCATTAGTAATAAGAGGTCCTGGGGCAGGGCGAGATGTGACTGCTGGGGCTATTCAATCTGATTTAAACCGCCTTTCTCAATTGTTGTAATCATTGTTTAAATGTATTGGTGCTTTAAATGTAAATTTGGCACCAATACATCATGAAAATTTTTAATCTACAGCCTTCTTTTCTGTCTTTTTATTCTGATGATTTAATTCTTAAGCATTATTCATGTCTTAAAAGTGCTGAATCGACGATATATTGCGCTGAAACAATACTTAAATAAGAAAAATTAATAAAAATGAATCTGTAATTAAATTTCAGAAAAATCCCCCAAAGTCATTTTTTTCTGATATGAATATACATTGAAGGGTAAATTTAGCGGTCTGCATCACAAAATGATAATTCTAACGCAGCCGACTGAAATTTTGTTACAGGAAACAGGTAGCAGTCTGTTAACCGTGAGTCATGCGGGATGCATTCTGCCAGAAGCACAAGGTCAGGAGTCTCATGAATCAGCAATATTCCGCAATGCGCAGTAATGTCAGTATGCTAGGTAAGTTACTCGGCGATACCATCAAGGAAGCTTTAGGCGAAGACATACTCGATAAAGTAGAGTCCATTCGTAAGCTTTCTAAATCTTCCCGTGCAGGTAATGAAGTTCAGCGCCAAAAACTGCTGATGACATTACAAAACCTCTCTAATGATGAGTTGCTACCCGTCGCAAGGGCATTTAACCAATTCTTAAACCTAACAAACGTCGCTGAGCAATACCACAGTATTTCACCTCATGGTGAAGCGGCAAGTAACCCCGTCGCATTGAAAAATCTGTTTGGCCGCTTAAAAGAAAAAAGCTTTACTGATACAGACATTCAAAAAGCAGTTGAACAGCTTTCTATCGAATTAGTTTTAACCGCTCACCCCACTGAGATCGCACGTCGGACGTTGATCCACAAACTGGTTGAAGTAAACACCTGTTTATCTCAGCTTGATCATGATGATATTGCGGACTATGAGCGCAATAATATTATGCGGCGCCTACGCCAATTAGTCGCTCAATCATGGCATACCGATGAAATTCGTAAAATTCGTCCAACGCCAATTGATGAAGCGAAGTGGGGTTTCGCAGTGGTCGAAAATTCACTGTGGGAAGGGGTTCCTGCATTTTTACGTGAATTTAACGAACAACTCGAAGACTCGATTGGCGCTGTTTTACCTGTTGAAGCCAATCCAATCCGTTTCACGTCATGGATGGGCGGTGACCGTGACGGTAACCCAAATGTGACGGCGGATGTTACTCGTCAAGTTTTACTGCTAAGTCGCTGGAAAGCAGCAGATTTATTCCTAAAAGACATTCAGGTTTTAGTTTCTGAACTGTCCATGACGGAGGCAACCCCAGAGTTACGTGCATTAGCTGGAGGCGATGATGTGGATGAACCGTATCGCCAAATTGCTAAAAATTTGCGTAGCCAATTATTCTCAACATTAGAATATTTAGAGCGCCGTGTAAAAGGTGAGCAAGCCTTGCCTCCCGCCGATTTATTGACAGATAATGCCCAGTTATGGGACCCGTTATATGCCTGTTATCAATCGTTAATTGCCTGCAATATGAAAATTATTGCCAATGGGCAACTGCTGGATACCTTACGTCGTATTCGTAGTTTTGGCTTACAGTTGGTACGTATTGATGTCCGCCAAGAAAGTACTCGCCATACAGAGGCTATTGCAGAACTCACACAATATTTAGGGCTGGGGGATTACTCACAGTGGTCGGAAGAGGAAAAACAGCAATTTTTACTGTCCGAGCTGCAATCACGCCGCCCATTAATTCCACAAGATTGGCAGCCTAGCCCAGAAACACAAGAGGTATTTGAAACCTGCCGTGTTATTGCGAATGCGAAGAATGATTCGATTGCGGCTTATGTAATTTCAATGGCTAAAGTACCTTCAGATGTCTTAGCAGTTAAATTATTGCTTAATGAAACTGGTGCTTCAGTTCGTTTACCGGTCGCACCATTATTTGAGACCTTAGAAGACTTAAATAATGCCGAAAGCGTAATGCAAAAACTGCTCAGTATTGAATGGTACCGCGAGCTGATCGATGACCGCCAAATGGTGATGATTGGGTATTCAGATTCAGCTAAAGATGCAGGGGTAATGGCAGCATCGTGGGCACAATACAGGGCACAAGATGCGTTAATTAAACTGTGTGAAAAAGAAGGTGTGACACTGACCCTGTTCCACGGACGTGGTGGCACTATCGGTCGTGGGGGGGCTCCGGCTCATTCTGCATTGCTGTCTCAGCCTCCGGGGAGTTTAAAAGGTGGCTTGCGTGTTACAGAACAAGGGGAAATGATCCGCTTTAAATTCGGGTTACCACAAGTCACTATCAGTAGTTTAGCAATGTATACAAGCGCAATCCTAGAAGCTAATCTCTTACCGCCACCAGAACCGAAAAACGAGTGGAAATCGGTGATGGATTCATTATCGGATGTTTCTTGTGCAATGTACCGTGACTATGTACGTGAACAGCCTGATTTTGTTCCGTACTTTCGTGCTGCTACGCCTGAATTAGAACTAGGCAAGTTGCCACTAGGGTCAAGGCCAGCGAAACGTCGACCTACTGGTGGTGTTGAAACATTACGTGCTATTCCTTGGATTTTTGCATGGACACAAAACCGCTTGATGCTTCCTGCTTGGTTGGGTGCGGGCGCAGCACTGAAACATGTCATTGAACAAGAAGGCAAACAAAACATTCTTGATGAAATGTGGCAGCAATGGCCATTCTTTAATACACGTATAGCTATGTTAGAGATGGTTTATGCGAAAGCAGACCTATGGCTGGCGGAGTACTATGATCATCGTTTAGTGGAAGAACGTTTATGGCCGTTGGGGCAAAAACTACGTGATCAGCTGTCGGAGGATATAAAAAGTGTGCTAGCGGTTTCGAAAGACGAAGCGTTAATGGCGGACTTACCGTGGATTGCTGAATCTATTGCACTACGTAATGTCTACACTGACCCGTTAAACGTTTTACAAGCCGAACTATTACACCGGTCTCGCCAACAAGAACACCCAGACCCACGCGTAGAACAAGCGCTGATGGTCACTATTGCAGGGGTTGCTGCTGGGATGCGTAATACGGGCTAGGGGTATTACAGCCGTATTTAAGAAAAAAGCTGCCAATTCATTCGGCAGCTTTTTTTATCTTTATTTCATCTTACTTAGGGGAGTTACTATCTTGCTTATCATCATGCACTAGATGATAGGTAGAACGCGCTCTAGGGTGAATAAAGAAGTGGTTAACTGGTGCATTATGCGTTTTGATATGTACCATCGCCACATTGGTTTTCTTACCTTGTTTGCTATGGAATGCATAAATTACAAATGGCAGTAAGAAGATAATTATAAAGCTGACGGCAAGTAGCGTGACGTAAGTATTATCACTTGCTCCGCCGGGTAATGAGCTTGGTGGGAAGAATGAAACAATAAACGCTAAGATAGAAATAATAAACCCAGCGGAGGCAACAAGTAATTTAACACCTTTGCCACCAGGGATATTAAACGCTCGTTTCTTCTCAGGTTGCTTGCAGACTAAATGCATATAACCAAGGAATAACATAAAGTAGCTACAGAGATAAATAACGACCGTCAGTGCCAATGCAATAAGGAATGACATATTCCCGCCGCCGCCAGTATTGGTGAGGACGATAATCGCGACAGTTGTAATTAATAATTGAGAGACAACCAGTGTGACTGGGACGCCATTTTTATTCACTTTGGCGAAACTTTGCGGCAAAATTCCTTTCTGTGCCGCAACGTACATTCCTCGCGAAGGCCCTACAATCCATGAGGCTATTTCCGCTAAGACACCAAGCAATAATAAAGCTGCAATAATTCGCACTGCCCATTCAAGGGAAGAATTAAAGTGTGTAACAAGTACGTTGAATGTCTGAACTACACCGGCAGACAGGTTAATTTCACTATTTGGGATAGCAACAGCAACAGATAACCCGCCAATAGAGCTTAAACAAATGGCTGCTATCATCAGTAAAAACATGGCTGCTGGGTAGTCTCTACCTGGGTTTTTCATTTCGTTAACGTGGGTTGCGGAAGCCTCAACTCCCATATAACTCAAAATAAACGCAACAAAAACGACCAATGTCCCTATTTGGGTAAAATCAGGAATAAAGGTTTTTTCACTGATTTCAATGGCTAAAGGGGCACCGCTGGATAAATAACTAATGGCTAAAAACACTAAAATGAGTGCAGGAAGTAAAATACCTAAAAAGAAACCTACTTTAGCGATGGTCGCAGTATATTTGGTCCCGCCAAATTGAGTGAAAGCTAGCACCCATAAAATGACTAATGCCCCGATAGTTTTGGTTACAGGGTCCGTATTCAATTCTGGCCAATTTAGAATATAAGATAGGGCCCCTAGCACAAAGTACAGCATTGGGATAAAGCCAATAGCAATCTGTAGGTAACCAAATGAAATTGCAGCAAATCCCCAGCGCTCACCTAGTGTATTAGAAACCCATGCGAACACACCGCCTTCTTCCCAACCTTCCACTGTCGCCATTTCTGCGGCACATAATGCGACAGGAATGAACCATAACAATCCGCCTAACAATAGGAAAAAAACTAAACTAAAACCAGATGTTGCAAACGTTGGGTATTCATATACAGCCATTACCATTGAGGCTGTAATGGCAAAAAAACCCAGTAATGTGAGCTGTTTTGCGGCTGGAGCTGTCGTTGTTGTCGCCATACGAGTTCTCCTAAAGTCTATAAACAATCAGTCTTACAGGACTGATCCCAATAGAAGCCAAAGAACATGACATTCTTTGGCTAATAAATAATAGAGCTAATGACTAGCTAATTAACTGTGGTTAAAACCGCCGCCTTCATCTTCTGTTAGCGGTTTATTGACTGGGTGTTTTTCGAAATAATCTAGCGTGCGTTTAAAATCTTCAATTAACAATGCGGCTAAGTCTAAACTTACTCCGTGACGAACTAAGATACGTTGAACAACGAGGTCTTCACGGTTTGCTGGCATTGAATATGCAGGGACTTGCCATCCACGACTACGTAGTTTATCTGCTATGTCATAGAGGGAATAATTGCTGGTGGTCTCGCCTTTTTTCAACTTCCAAGCCAACGCTGGGATACCTTTTTGGCTATCACCATCGAAAATCATTTCAAATGGACCTAACTTTTCGATTTCGCGGGCTAGGAATTGCGCAGTTGCGTAGCAAGAATTATGAATTTTTGCATAGCCTTCACGACCGAGCCTCAGGAAGTTATAGTACTGAGCGATAATTTGGCCACCTGGGCGAGAGAAGTTAAGCGCGAAGGTTGGCATATTGCCACCTAAATAGTTTACATTGAAAATTAATTCTTCAGGTAAGTCTTGCGCTTCACGCCAGACTACCCAGCCTGCGCCTAATGGGGCTAAACCAAATTTATGTCCGGAAGAGTTAATCGATTTTACGCGAGGTAAACGGAAATCCCATTCTAAATCTGGCGCACAAAATGGTGCTAGGAACCCACCGCTTGCACCATCGACATGGATAGGAATATCTAAGCCCGTTTCTTTTTGTAACTTATCTAATGCATCATGAACTGCTTTAACAGGTTCATATTGGCAAGTAAATGTTACACCTAACGTTGGTACTACACCAATCGTATTTTCATCTACACGTTTAAGCACTTCCTCAGGGTTCATAATCAGGCGGTCGCCTTCAAGTGGGATCTCCCTGAGTTCAACATCAAAGTAGCGGGCAAATTTATGCCAACATACTTGAACAGGGCCACAGATCATGTTTGGTTTGTCTGTTGGCTTTCCTGCTGCTGCACGTTTTTTACGCCATTGCCACTTTAAGGCTAGCCCTCCAAGCATTGCTGCTTCAGAAGAACCGATGGTCGAGCAGCCAAGGGTATTTTCTGCATCTGGCGAATGCCAAAGATCCGCTAGCATATGTACACAACGGTTTTCAATTTCGGCAGTTTGTGGATATTCATCTTTATCGATCATATTTTTATCGATAGATAAGTCCATTAAGTCACGAATTTCATCATCTACCCAAGTTTGGCAGAATGTTGCTAAATTTTGACGTGAATTACCATCTAACATTAATTCATCTCGCACTGCACTAAATACATTGCGAGGTTCTTGTTCTTTTGATGGAAATTTAGTTTTTGGTAATGATTTTGATAACTCTAATGACGCATAAACGTCATCCATCCCATTATATTTTGGATTCAATGAACGATTACTCATATTTTAATTTCCTCAATAACCAAGTGGTAATTATGTGATATTTAATATTGAGAGCAATATTAAATATACGCGCTCTTCTTTAAATATCCAAAGATTTAAACTAAAAAAAATTAATTGAATAGCCATTATCTTAATTAGAATGAAATTAAGGTTATAACTATGGCAGATGGGGGGAAGTAATATATTTAATATTGGTTAGGTGTCTTTTTAAGTCATGTATACTCTGAAATTTTAGCTGCTTAACTCATCATGAGTGAAAATTTTGGGGTTAACTTCTGTAAATTTATTCTTTATGAGTTAGTTTGTCGTTATCTGATGATGCTAATTAGTGTTGGGTTTTTATAACATATTAAATGGATTACATATTTCATAATTGTGATGATTATTAACGAATAATTCAAATTTAGTTTTCATTAAATTTAAATTTAATGTGATGCTCTAAAAAAGATTTAACGCTAAATTCCCCCTTTCTGCTTTATTTTTATATTCATTTTGTTGGATATAAACGCCAGAATGTATTATACCTTAAATAAGTCAGGTTAATTTATTAAATATCATGGGTTTTATTCATCGTAATTATGGTAATAGGCAAATATATTATTTGATAAGGCTGCTAACATGTTAGAAAAAAACACAAATCCTCGCGCGTTTGCTTGTACATCTCTGGCAATCACAGATAAAAATAATTACGTTTATCACGGTAGAACATTAGAGTTCTCTTCAGATGAACCTGAGTCAATTTTAACTTATTACCCGAAGAACCATATTTTTCAGCGTAAAGCCCCTGATGGCTCTTTAGGACTAAAGTATAAAGTGAAGTATCCTTTTATCGCAATTACTGCACCAGTGAGTATTTTAGGGGAAAGGGATGTTCTTGAGGGCGTTAACTCCGGAGGGTTAGCTTTTAGTTTAAATATGATCACAGATTCTGAATTAGCCCCCCTTAACCCCAAAAAATATACTAAAGCAGTACCGATTGCATCAATTGGTGAGTGGGCATTATCTCAATACGCCACAGTCGCTGAGTTGAAAAAAGCGATCCCTAAAACGGCATTTTGGTCACAAAAATTATTACTGCTGCGTAATATGCCAAGCCCTTTTCATTATGCTTTTTATGACAGAACGGGGGCGTGTATCGTGGTTGAAGTATCAAAGGGGGTTTTGCACGTTTATGACAACCCAACTCGCTGTATGACGAATGGCCCTGAATTTCCTTGGCATCTCACTAACCTTAATAACTATACCCAACTCTCAAATGTTGATGTGTCATCAAGCACGTTAGGTAATATGAAACTCTCCCAGCCTGATAGTGGTATCGCTCTTGCTGCAGTGCCAAATGCTGACACCTCTGTTGGGCGGTTTGTTCGGGCAGTTTATTATTCAACTTACTATCATAAAGTATCAGACCCCAATGTTCAGCTCGTAGAATTAGGGCACGTCATGAATAAATTTGACCGGCCTAAAAATGCCTCTGTTGATCCATTATTAGGGGAAGATGATATCTTCAAGCTTTACCTAACCGAGTTTTCAGTTTGGACAGTATTGACTGATTTGCAGCGGGGGATACTCTTATTTAGAGGGTATAACAATTTAAATTATCAAAAATTTACGATAGAACAATTTGAGAATGAGCAACAACCCGTATTCATTCACGTTAATGTTCCTAACCCAGCCTTGGTTTAGTCTATTTATAGGGTGAGGGGCAACTAGCCCCTTTAATGAACTTATGTGCTGTAAACTCGCCCTTTAAGGCCTAACTCCTAACGTATGACAGATTGCATAAGTAAGTTCAGAGCGGTTAAGGGTATAAAAATGGAAATCTTTCACGCCTTCTCTGCTCAAAATTTTGACCATATCCATGGCGATTGACGCACCAACAAGGTTACGGCTTTCAGGGTCGTTGTCTAACCCTTCATACATTTTGCTCATCCATGCGGGAATGCGTACATTGGTTAATTTGGCAAAACGCTCTAACTGACGGAAATTAGAAACGGGTAAAATACCTGGGACGATTTCAACGTCGATACCCGTTGCAACGCAGCGATCGCGAAAACGGAGGTAGCTTTCAACATCAAAGAAAAATTGGGTGATTGCACGGCTAGCACCTGCATCAATTTTCTTTTTAAGGCTAATTAAATCTGCTTGGGCACTTTTCGCTTCAGGGTGAACCTCTGGATAAGCAGCGACTGAAATATCAAAGTCGGCTTCACCTTTTAATAGTTCAACCAAATCAGTTGCATACATATCGGGTTTATTGCTGTTATCGGGTAGGTCGCCACGTAGAGCTACGATATGGCGTATACCATTATTCCAGTAGTCACGTGCAATGCCTTTTAATTCATCACGGCTCGCATCGATACAGGTTAAATGAGGGGCTGCAATTAAACCTGTTTTATCTTTGATATCTTTAATAATGCTATGGGTTCGATCGCGTTCACCTGAGTTGGCACCATAGGTCACTGATACAAATTTAGGTTTTAAGGTTTTGAGTCTATCGATAGATTTCCAAAGTGTTTGCTCCATCTCTTCACTGCGAGGTGGGAAAAACTCAAATGAAACATTAATTTGGCCATCTAATTCAGCTAAGTTTTGATTTAGCGCTTCGCGCTGGTTTGCGTGAAAAAAACTCATACCCTGTAACCTCGCAATTTGCAGACTCATTATTATCTTTGTGAGTTATGATCTTTATAAATAATCACATCCATGTACGCGTCTATACGTTTAGACGGCTAAATAGAGATTACCGGATATTGGTCGATAGTCAACCCTTAAATTAAATATAGACGCTGAGGTTTTTTCAAAGGTAACAGGAAAAAAATTCATGATAAAAACGCATGGCGCTAAATATAGCCATGCGTTTTTAAGGCAATCATTGATTTTGTTTAGTAAAACAGAAGTGTTCTATCATTTGGCTAATTAGCTGACGAGTCGGTTCTATAAAACGCATATCAATAAACTCATCAGGTTGGTGTGCTTGCTCAATCGAACCTGGGCCAAGTACTAAGGTCGGGCACAGTTCTTGAATGAATGGCGCTTCAGTACAGTAATTTACGGTATCTGCTTTTTGCCCTAGTAACTGTTCAATCACAGCAACCATTTTGTGATCTGTTGGGCATTCATAGCCAGGAATTGGTGGATGCATTGATTCTATTGCTATACGGCCTGGCCATTTGGTGCTGACAGGCTCAAGGGCATGATTTAACATTTCATCCAGATCTTGCAATGTCAGCCCTGGTAGTGGGCGAATATCCATATGCAACTCACAACAGCCGCAGATACGGTTTGCCGCGTCCCCTCCATGAATGTGCCCAAAGTTCATAGTTGGGTATGGAATAACAAAAGCAGGGTTATTAAAACGCTCTTTCAATGTATTTCTGAGCGTCATCAAATGAGAAATCGATTCATGCATTAATTCAATCGCATTAACACCACGCTCTGGGTCACTGGAATGCCCTGATTGCCCAGTAATGCGAATGGCGTTCGATATATGCCCTTTATGTGCTCGTATAGGTTGTAAAGACGTAGGTTCACCAATAATAGCAAAATCAGGGCGTAGTGCTGTGTTAGCCGCAAAATAACGTGCACCTGCCATTGACGTTTCTTCATCAGCAGTTGCTAAGATATGCAGTGGGCGTTGGAGTTTTGTTAAATCCATATCTCTTAACGCATCAACAATAAAGGCGAAAAAACCTTTCATATCTGCGGTACCAAGCCCATATAACTTACCATCGTGCTCAGTCAGCTCGAATGGGTTTTTACTCCAACGGCCCTCATCGAATGGTACTGTGTCGGTATGGCCACATAACATTAGCCCACCGTTACCCTCACCGATAGAAGCGAGTAAGTTGTATTTATCACGTGTTTCCGGCACAGGTTGGATGTTAACCGAAAAACCGAGAGTTTCTAACCAACCACCTAAAAGTTCCACAAGGGCTTTATTGCTTTGATCCAAATGAGAATCAGTCGCACTAATCGATGGAGTGGCAATTAATTGACGATAAATCTCAATAAATGCAGGTAATTTAATATTCACTGTTGACAGCCTTTATCCATAATAGTATCAATATTCATGCACTTTATTTGAATAAAAATACACATTAAACTGTTTGGGTCACGAGTACAAGGTAGAAAGCATATGTTGAACACACTCATTATCGGGGCCAGTGGCTATACTGGAGCAGAATTAGCCGCTTATTTGCAGCGTCACCCTGAAATAAATCTTCAGGGATTAATGGTTTCCGCGCAAAGCGCAGATGCAAATAAACGTTTTTCTGATTTGCATCCTCAGTATAAGGGTATTATTGACCTTCCGGTACAGCCATTAACTGATGTTGCAGAGGCTGCGAAAGGTATTGATGTTGTTTTTCTCGCTACTGCACATGAAGTGAGCCATGACATCGCGCCTCAATTTCTTGATGCGGGTTGTGTGGTGTTTGACTTATCCGGTGCTTATCGCGTTCAAGACCCTGCGTTTTATACGCAGTACTATGGCTTTGAACATACAAATACCGAATGGTTAATGCAAGCGGTTTACGGTTTAGCTGAATGGCAGGCGGATAAAATTCGACAAGCTCAGTTAATTGCTGTTCCGGGGTGTTATCCGACGGTGTCTCAGTTAGCGCTGAAGCCATTAATTGATGCGCAATTACTGGATGACGCAATGTGGCCAGTAATTAATGCAACTAGCGGTGTTTCAGGTGCGGGCCGTAAGGCATCGATGACCAACAGTTTTTGTGAAGTTAGCTTACAGCCATATGGCATCTTTACGCATCGTCATCAGCCAGAAATTGCGACTCATTTAGGTCGGGATGTCATTTTCACTCCTCATCTGGGCAATTTTTCACGAGGAATATTGGCGACTATCACCTGCAAAGTAAAAGCCGGTGTGACCGCAGAGCAGGTTGGTAAAACTTTTAAAGAGGCATATCAAGGCAAACCGTTAGTCCGTTTGTATGAAAAAGGTGTTCCAGCATTGAAATCAGTTGTTGGTACGCCATTTTGTGATATCGGCTATGTATTGAAAGGGGAACACCTGATTTTAGTCGGTACAGAAGATAACCTGCTTAAAGGTGCTGCTGCACAAGCCGTTCAGTGCATGAATATTCGTTTTGGTTTTAATGAAACTCAGTCATTATTTTAATAAGGATCAAACCCATGCAACCCTTAGTGATTAAATTGGGCGGAGTGTTACTTGATAGCACCGAGGCACTTGAAAAGTTGTTTACGGCAATCCAAAGCTATCGCCAGCGACATCAACGTGAGCTAGTGATTGTTCATGGTGGTGGGTGCTTAGTAGATGAACTAATGCAAAAACTACAATTACCTGTCGTGAAAAAACAAGGGTTGCGTGTCACGCCTGCAGACCAAATCGATATTATTACGGGTGCCTTAGCGGGAACAGCTAATAAAACCTTGCTAGCGTGGGCGATAAAATATCAGTTACCTGCGGTAGGTTTGTCGCTGGGTGACGGTCAAAGTGCCATAGTGACTCAATTAAATGAAGAGCTAGGGCATGTTGGAAACGCAAAGCCAGGTAACTCTAATTTATTGAAATTACTTTTGAATTCAGGTTATTTACCAATTGTTAGCTCGATAGGGATCACCCCAGAGGGTGAATTGATGAATGTGAATGCTGACCAAGCAGCCACCGCTATCGCGCAAGCATTAAATGCAGATCTGGTTTTACTGTCTGATGTGAGCGGTATTTTGGATGGTAAAGGCCAGAAAATTGATGAAATGACGACACAAAAAGCCCAAAAATTAATTGAGCAAGGCATCATCACTGATGGAATGATTGTTAAGGTGAATGCTGCACTTGATGCCGCAACGGCCTTACAGCGCTCGGTTGATATCGCAAGTTGGCGTCATGCAGAACAACTTCCTGAGCTGTTTAATGGGACAGCTATCGGAACTCGGATCTTGGCATCATAAATGAGCCATGGAAATAAATATTAATTGAGCGGAATAGGTACGTTATGAAAAAGGGCATTAAAAAAATCGTATTAGCATACTCAGGTGGTCTCGATACATCGGCAATTATTCCATGGTTGAAAGAAAACTATGATGACTGCGAAGTGGTTGCTTTCGTTGCTGACGTAGGGCAAGACAGAGAAGACTTAGTCGGTGTTGAGAAAAAGGCTCTGCAATCAGGCGCATCTGAGTGTTACGTTGTTGACCTGCGCGAAGAATTCGTTAAGGAATATATTTACCCAGTTCTTAAAACAGGTGCGTTATACGAAGGTAGTTATTTATTAGGTACCTCAATGGCTCGTCCTATTATTGCAAAAGCCCAAGTGGAAATTGCCTTAAAAGTAGGGGCTGATGCGGTTGCCCATGGCGCAACAGGTAAAGGGAATGACCAAGTACGCTTCGAAAGCACCTATACTGCGCTTGCGCCGCAATTACAGGTGGTTGCTCCATGGCGTGAGTGGGATCTTCGCTCACGTGAGGCGCTGCTCGATTATTTAAAAGAGCGCAATATCCCAACGACTGCTAGCCTTGAAAAAATTTATAGCCGTGATGAAAATGCGTGGCATATCTCTACAGAAGGTGGTGTATTAGAAAGCACATGGAATGCAGCAAACCAAGACTGCTGGGTATGGACAGTTGACCCACAAGATGCGCCAGATGAAGCTGAACTGGTGACCGTGGGCGTGAAACACGGCGAGGTAGTTTCAGTTAATGGTAAAACATTATCTGCACTAGGTTGCCTAGAAACACTGAATACGCTAGGGGCAAAACACGGTGTTGGCCGTATCGATATCGTTGAAAACCGTTTAGTCGGCATGAAATCTCGCGGTTGCTATGAAACCCCAGGGGGCACCATTATGATGGCGGCTCTGCGTGGCGTTGAGCAATTAGTTCTGGACCGCGATAGCTACAAATGGCGTGAGCAATTAGGCTTAGAAATGTCTTATGTGGTTTATGATGGGCGTTGGTTTGCGCCATTACGCCATTCGCTACAAGCTGCGGCAGAATCATTAGCACAAGATGTCACCGGTGAAGTTGTTCTGAAATTATATAAAGGGCAAGTCACGGCAATTCAGAAGAAAGCGGACAAGAGCCTATATTCTGAAGAATTCGCCACATTTGGTGAAGATGAGGTATATGACCATAGCCACGCAGGCGGGTTTATCCGTCTTTATTCCCTGTCTTCACGTATCCGTGCGTTGAAAGAACAGAATAAAGCTAAGTAACCTATACTCGTCATACTTCAAGTTGCAGTGGCGTTGATTGTACACATTGACTTGTCGCTTAGCTGCACCTCGAATTATTGGGAATATAACAGGCTAGATCCCCGGCAGCGTTTAGTGCTGTCGGGAGCAAAACTTATTTTATCAATCAGGTAGGGATTAGTTATGGCACTATGGGGTGGGCGTTTTAGCCAGCAAGCGGATCAACGGTTTAAACAGTTTAATGATTCATTGCGTTTTGATTATCGCTTGGCGCAACAAGATATTATTGGCTCAGTCGCATGGTCAAAATCATTAGTCACCGTTGGTGTACTGACTGAGAGCGAACAACAATCTTTAGAACAAGCGCTAAATGCATTGTTAAAAGAAGTGCAAGATAACCCTGAAATTATACTGCAAAGTGATGCAGAAGATATTCACAGCTGGGTTGAAGGTAAACTGATTGATAAAGTTGGTGATTTAGGTAAAAAATTACACACAGGTCGTAGTCGTAATGACCAAGTGGCGACAGATTTAAAATTATGGTGTAAAGACCAAGTCGCATTATTATTAGAAGCGGTCACTGAGCTACAAAAAGCATTAGTCATCACAGCCGAAAATAACCAAGACGCAGTGATGCCAGGCTATACTCATTTACAACGCGCTCAGCCCGTGACATTTGCCCACTGGTGTTTAGCTTATAGTGAAATGTTAGCGCGTGATGAAAGCCGCTTAAAAGACACACTAAAGCGTCTAGACGTTAGCCCATTAGGGTGTGGTGCATTGGCGGGGACAGCGTATGATATTGACCGAGAGCAACTTGCCTCTTGGCTTGGTTTCGCATCTGCGACACGTAATAGTTTAGACACCGTTTCAGACAGAGATCACGTACTCGAATTATTATCTGATGCCAGCATTGGCATGGTGCATTTATCGCGTTTTGCTGAAGATTTAATTTTCTTCAATAGTGGTGAGGCAGGCTTCGTTGAGTTATCTGACAAAGTAACCTCGGGCTCTTCATTAATGCCACAAAAGAAAAACCCAGATGCACTCGAATTGATCCGCGGTAAATGTGGGCGAGTTCAAGGCGCATTAACGGGTATGATGATGACGTTAAAAGGGTTACCGCTTGCTTATAACAAAGACATGCAAGAGGATAAAGAAGGCTTATTTGATGCATTAGACACATGGTTAGATTGTATGCATATGGCAGCGTTAGTCCTTGATGGTATTCAAATTCGTCGCCCACGTTGTGAAGATGCAGCAAAACAAGGCTATGCAAATGCGACTGAGCTGGCGGATTATTTAGTAGCGAAAGGCGTTCCATTCCGTGAAGCGCACCATATTGTGGGTGAAGCGGTTGTTACTGCTATTGCTCAAGGTAAAGCATTGGAAGAAATGGCATTAAGTGATCTGCAAAAATTCAGTGATACTATTCAATTGGATGTGTATGAAATTTTATCGCTGCAATCATGCTTAGATAAGCGGTTAGCAAAAGGTGGGGTATCTCAGAAGCAGGTGGCGAGTGCGATTGTGGAGGCAAAAACAAGGTTGGGGCTTTAATCGGTCATTGTCACCAGAAAATGGGGGGTAGCATGACTACCCCAATTCCCATAACACAGTTCTATTAAATATATTTAACGGTTAGCATGCCTAGTTGTTTCTCTTCGTTAACCCAATTGTATGAATATTCATTTCTGCCATCATTAATAACCTTCCAGCCACTTTTTTGAGTAATATTATTTAGCTCAATACTCTCGGTGGTTAATTCTGTATTATTATTCATACAATGTAATTTAATCTGTGTCTCACTGATATCATTTGTACAATTCGGATGGACAATTGCGCCATAGAAATTAATGGTGCCAGAATCTTGATTCTGAGCGGCATAAGCACTAAATATACTAGAGGCTGTCATTAATAATAAAGCTGTTATTGAACAATGAAATATTTTTTTCGCCATTGAATTTTTCATAATAGAATCCTATAATTTAATTTTGTTTAAAATCAGTTTGTTATATTATCTTGGTTATTTAATAAAAAAGTCGTTTAATGATTATGCATGTTGTACTGATAATAGTGCATGGCCTTTATCTTCATTAGTCCATTTAAATAGGTAAGTGCTATGGTTATTATCTAATTTTTTCTACTCTGTGGGTTTTTGCTCTTTAGAGAAATTAATTTTGCTTGTTTCTGTTTTATTTTTTCATTATTAAAATAATTTAAATTTGTTTTATTATTGATGTCATAAGTACAGGGTGAAGCAAAAATAGCAGCTTTAAAATTAATTGTTGTTTGATTCTCTTTAGTTTATACATTTGCTGTGAATAATGAAGTAGCGACTAAAGTTAACGCTAATACTGAAGAGATATTTTTAATAGTCATGATATTAACTCCTAATTTAAAGTCTATATGGTTTGGTTGATTTTAATTTGTTCATGTCTTGCTATAGAAGAATTATAAAACGAAAAACGCGTTAAAGGTGTAAATGTGAAAATTCAAATGTGTGAAAATATAATAGAAATAGGGGATGTATAGAATCTATTCAGTTTAATGTTCTATAGTGGAATTTTTATCATCATCTATTAATTTGCCTTTTTGGGTTTTTAATGTTCTGAGTTTGTGGTTTTATCTCTCTTTTTGGTGGTTTAATCTGCTGTGGTTTTTTTGATAGTGACAGCGAGTAGAGCTCTATTTATATATAAAGTAGTCAGGTTACATTGAGATTTTGAATTAACTTTCAAACAGAAACTTACAAAGATTAATAATAAATGAAAACAAATATAACAAAATGTTTCTAAAAAAAGGCTAACCAAGCCCATTTTTAAACTTTTGGAGAGTAAAGCTACCTTGTTTTTCGAGTTATTTCGCTTAAAACTACATTGTGATTAATATAAATGTTTCAATATTACATCCAATTATATTGGAACTCTCCAAATTGATGTTTGACGTCTTTATTTTTGCTTGCTTGCCCTATTAGTTGTTGCTCATGTTAAGGCGCAATTCTTTTTTGTACTTACAAAAAGAGAAGGCTAAATGGGGTGTCTCTTTACTAAATTACATTGCTGATCTCTATTACGCCTTTTGTTGTTATTTGTTTTCAGCAGCTTCATTTGCTTACTTGGCCGTTTCAGCTCTCTTCAATACTCAGTTTTGTTATCATTAACATGCGGTATAGGGTATCGACAGTATGGCGACATTCTTTAATTATTTAATGAGGTATTTTTAACTTGTGAGGGGATAAAGTGTGGTAATAGTAGCATCCATAGTATTTTAGCTCCTCGTGTCATTATCACGGATGAAAGCTTTTTAGAAGCGACTAGACTGGATATAAACTATTATTTGGGGGAGGTTTGTTTATGTACTCATATAAAATTGAAGAAAGGTTTACTTTAATTTGATGTCATAAATACAATTTATAATTGTTTGATTCCTATTTTTTTTTGTGAAAAATGGAGGGAACAGAATTGAGTCATTTTATTTCTAAATGTTACTATTTATTTCAATGAATGGGTTATTTATGCTGAAATGGGATGAAACACGGTGTTTTTTAATATATCAATAGATATAACAAACTAATATCGATATAGTGATTGGTATTATCTATCTTTGGTTTGGCAAAGAATTCACGAAAGGAAATAGGAATATGAATATTCGAGATTTGGAGTACCTTGTTGCACTAGCTGAACATAAACACTTTAGACGTGCCGCGGATTCTTGTCATGTTAGCCAACCAACATTGAGTGGACAAATTCGTAAGCTAGAAGAAGAGCTTGGTGTTATGCTACTAGAAAGAACTAGTCGTAAAGTTCTTTTTACTCAACAAGGTTTATTACTCGTTGAACAGGCTCGAACTATTTTGCGAGAAATAAAAGTACTGCAAGAAATGGCCGCGTTGCAAGGCGAGAGTATGTCTGGCCCATTGCATATCGGTTTGATACCTACAGTGGCACCGTACTTATTACCACATATCATTCCTCAATTGCACCAAGCACACCCTAAATTAGAAATTTACTTACATGAAGCACAAACTCAGCAATTACTGGCTCAGTTAGATAGTGGTAAATTAGACTGTGCAATTTTAGCGGAAGTGAAAGAAACAGATCCTTTTATTGTTGTCCCTTTATTTGAAGAACCCATGAAATTAGCTATCTATGAAAGCCATCCATGGCATGGGCGTGACACCATTGAAATGGGTGAATTATCAGGTGAAAAGCTATTAATGCTAGAAGATGGCCATTGTTTGCGTGACCAAGCTATGGGCTTTTGTTTCCAAGCGGGCGCTAAAGAGGATACGCATTTTAGGGCGACTAGTTTAGAAACGTTACGCAACATGGTCGCGGCAGGAAGTGGGATTACACTATTACCTGATTTAGCGGTACCAAATGAAGTTTGCCGTGATGGCGTTTGCTATTTGAATTGTATTGAGCCAGAACCGAAACGTACGATTGTTTTAGTTTATCGTCCGGGGTCTCCATTAAGAGGTCGCTATGAGCAATTAGCAGAAACTATTTATAACTCGATGGATCACTATTATAAGAATCGAGTTTAGGAATAAAGCTCGCTAATTGTTTACATCTCAAAAAGATATGATGGTTGCCAGAAAAACAGGCAACCATAATTGCACATCACTAAAATAAGCGGTTTAAGCCATTTAATGCAGCGACACGGAAAGCTTCTGCCATAGTAGGGTAATTGAATGTGGTATTAACGAAATATTCAATGGTATTACCTTCACCTTTTTGTTCCATAATAGCTTGGCCGATATGAATAATCTCAGCCGCCCTTTCACCGAAACAGTGAATACCTAATATTTGTAGCGTTTCTCTATGAAATAGTATTTTTAAACTGCCGACATTCATCCCAGCAATTTGAGCTCGAGCTAAATGTTTAAATTGCGCTCGGCCAACTTCGTAAGGTACTTTCATTGCCGTCAGCTCTTGTTCTGTTTTACCAACAGAACTAATTTCAGGAATGGTATAAATCCCCGTTGGAATATCCTCAACTAAATGTGCATTACCTAAACTACCGCCGATTGCACGAGCTGCAATTCGCCCTTGGTCATAGGCAGCAGACGCCAGACTTGGGTAGCCAATCACATCACCAACAGCATAAATGTGTTCATTCGTTGTTCGGTAGGCTTTGTTGACTTTAACTAAACCACGGCCATCCGCTTCGATTCCTACATTGGCGAGACCTAAACCGTCAGTATTACCTGTTCTTCCGTTGGCGTACAGTAAACAGTCAGCTTTGACTTTTTTACCTGATTTAAGGTGAACAATGACCCCATCATCTAAACCTTCAATCTTTTCATATTCTTCATTATGGCGGATCACAATGCCACTATTCCAAAAATGATACGACAAGGCATCAGACATTTCTTGGTCAAGAAAAGCCAGTAGGTGATCGCGAGTGTTAATTAAATCAACTTTGACTCCCAATCCACGGAAAATAGATGCGTATTCGCAGCCGATAACCCCCGCACCATAAATAATGACATGGCGAGGTTCATGGGTTAGGTTGAGAATGGTATCGCTGTTATAAATTCGGGAATGGTTAAAATCTACGTCAGAAGGGCAGTATGGGCGAGACCCTGTTGCTATCACAATTTTATCTGCACTTAAAACATCGCAGCTTCCATCTGCATAGCGGACACTCACATGTTGCTCATCAATAAAAGTTGCTTCACCAGAAAACATTTGGCAACCATTACGCTCATAAAACCCTTGTCGCATACGCGTTTGTTGGCTAATAACTGTTTCGGCATGCCTGAGGATTTCAGAAAAAGAGGAGCTTAAGTTACGGGAATTATCACTATAAAGGGGGTTCTGGTTGAATTCGATAATACGGCTAACTGCATGGCGGAGGGCTTTTGAGGGAATGGTTCCCCAGTGGGTACAGCCTCCGCCGACATTATTATAACGTTCAATAACAGCAACGTTTTTTCCTTGTTTTACCAGTCCCATGGCAGCGCCTTCACCACCAGGGCCGGAACCAATGACTATTGCATCAAAATGGGTAAGTTGCATAAGGTAAGACCTGTTTTTAATACGAAGTGACTACATTATAGTAACATCAGTTGCTTCCTTAACCTAATTTCTCTTTTTCCATCGCCTTCTTTTGCATATTCAAAACACGGATTTATGTCTGTTTATTTAAACCCATTCGTTTGCCGTTTTGCGATAAATTAGAAATTCTGGGGGAACAATATCGAGTGCATTTTTGGTAAAACTATTTTTTCTTGTTCGGGTAGGGTGTAGTGGTGAAGATGATGGTTTCTATATAAGAAAACAGCAAAGATAGTAAGCGAAATTCTGAAAATGGCTAAATTGTAATAAAGAGTCGATTTTTGTCTCAACCAGATGAAGAAATTTCAGGTATGCTAGGGGGTGAATAGCACTCCTTATTTACATCTTTGATGTAATTATTAACGTTTAATGACATAGAAATTAGGATCACCGTGAGCAACACTATTGGCGTTAGAGCAAAACAAAAAGAAAAAACACGTCGTTCACTCGTCGAAGCTGCTTTTAGCCAATTAAGTGCTGAACGGAGCTTTACTAGCCTTAGTTTACGGGAAGTCGCTCGGGAAGCGGGTATTGCGCCAACTTCATTTTATCGCCATTTCAAAGACGTTGATGAACTTGGTCTGACAATGGTAGATGAGAGCGGTCTGATGTTGCGCCAGCTGATGCGTCAAGCACGGCAGCGTATTGCGAAAGGTGGGAGTGTGATCCGCACATCAGTCTCAACTTTTATGGAGTTTATTGGTAATAACCCAAACGCCTTTCGGTTATTATTGCGAGAGCGTTCCGGTACCTCGGCTGAGTTTCGTGCTGCAGTGGCAAGGGAAATTCAACATTTTATTGCTGAATTAGCGGATTACCTTGAATTAGAAAGCCATATGCCGCGTCATTTTACTGAGATGCAATCAGAAGCAATGGTGACAATTGTATTCAGTGCTGGTGCTGAAGCGCTTGATATAGATGAAGAAAAACGAAGAAAACTTGAAGAACGGTTGGTATTGCAACTAAGAATGATCGCTAAAGGCGCCTACTATTGGTACCGCCGTGAACAAGAACGACAGAATCAAACTGACCCAGACCTAACCAAATAATAAGGAGAATCAATGACGGATCAAAAAAGTTACGAAAGAAGTACATTACTGCTGGCACTTGTAATTGGGCTTGCGACTCATGGGACTTTCTCTACGTTGTTTAACTCATTAGTCGATTTTTCTTTTTTTCCCATTTTAACATTAGTACTCGCTGTTTATTGTTTGCACCAACGTTATTTACACCAAGCTATGCCGATGGGGTTACCAAAATTTGTTGCTGGTAGTTTCTTTGTTGGGATATTTGGCTATGCCGCGATTTTACGTGTTCAAAATCCAGAGGTTGGCTCAAATTTTATTCCCTCGACTATCATTGTGATTTTAGCTTTATGGATGTATGTCAGTTGGAAAGCTCGTAAAAAAGAACAACAAGAATTAGCGTTAGAACAAGAAATTGAAAATTAAAGTGAATTAATAAACTAAAAAACGCCGTATTATACGGCGTTTTTTGTCGCTGCTATTTTCTAACGGCGGGTTAATAACACACCGCTTTCCATATGGTGGGTATAGGGGAATTGGTCAAATAACGCTAGTTTTTCAATTTTATGGGTTTGGGTCAGTTCATTGAGATTATCGCATAAGGTTTCAGGGTTACATGAGATATAGACAATGTGGTCATAACCTTGAACTAGTTTTACAGTTTCTTTATCTAACCCACTACGTGGTGGGTCAACAAAAATGGTATTGCATTGATAATCTGCAAGTGAAATTCCTTCAAGGCGTTTAAATTCACGCACACCTTGCATTGCTTGAGTAAAATCTTCAGCGGACATTCGGATAATCTGCACATTTTCAATATTATTTGCTTCTATATTATATTGAGCAGCAGCAACCGACGGTTTGGCAATTTCAGTCGCTAATACCTGTTTAAAATTTTGCGCTAAAGCCAATGAAAAGTTCCCATTACCACAATAAAGCTCTAATAAATCACCTGTTGAATTTTTTGTTGCACCAATAGCCCATTCCAACATTTTTATATTGACCTGTGCATTCGGTTGAGTGAAGCTATTTTCTACTTGGCGATAAACCATATTTTTACCATTTACAGGTAAAACTTCATCAATATAATCATTATCTAACATGATTTTTGTCTTTGATGCTCTACCGATAAGCTGTACATCAAACCCTTTTTTAGTCAGCGTTTCTTTTAACGCCTTAGCTTCAATGACCCACTCTTCACCTAATTTTTTATGATATAGCAGTGAAACAATCAGCTTATTACTCAGTGTGGATAAATAATCGATTTGGAATAACTTGTGGCGTAGCAACTCATTGGGCTGAATTAATGGTAACAGCGTTGCCATCATGTCATTAATTAGCTGACTTGCGACCGGAAATTGTTCGATACGAATGCGTTCTTTCGTCTCTTTATCAAACATAATATGAAACAGGTCATCGCCTTCATGCCAAATTCTAAATTCTGCACGCATCCGGTAATGGGACGTCGGTGATGAAAAAATTTCAGGTTCGGGAGCATTAAAAGGAGCCATCATAGCTTTTAAGCGGTCAGTTTTCTCTGCGAGTTGCAGTTCGTAGTCTTCTGTATGCAACGTGTTTGGCATGTTTGGCCCCATAAAACAGTAAAAAATTCGTATCAGGGGCGAAATTGTAGGGCAAGTAGCGAAGATGTCCAGTTTTCATTATTCATCCGTAGACACTGATTGTTATTCCTCTTAGGATAATGCCTTGAGTGAGCAGGGAATTTGGTTGGAATCCAAAACTGACGCGCAACGGTAAAAGTCCGATACCTGCCACACATCTAATCGCTTCGTTGAATATTCGCGCGGATCTTATATTCAACCTCGCGGAATCTTAATTTAATTGATTTTCCGAGTGTAATCATAATGAATAATAAAAAGTTGCTGCCGTTATCGGCCGCTGCTCTGGCAGTGCTATGTAGTATTCCTTCTTTGGCAAGTGGAAATAGTCAATCTGATCAGCTAGTTGTGTCAGCAAACCGTTTTGAACAACCTATCTCTTCTATATTAGCTCCTGTTACGGTCGTGACCCGTGAAGATATTGACCATTGGCAATCTAATACCGTGGTTGATGTATTAAGGCGTTTGCCAGGTGTGGATATTGCGCAAAGTGGGGGAATGGGTCAACAAAGCTCACTATTTATTCGTGGAACTGAATCTCGCCATGTTTTGGTCTTAATTGATGGTGTTCGTTTGAATCAAGCGGGTATTTCAGGCTCATCTGATATGAGCCAAATTCCAATTTCTCTGGTACAGCGCATTGAATATATACGCGGAGCACGCTCAGCGGTTTATGGTTCTGATGCTGTTGGTGGTGTAGTGAATATTATTACTCGCCGTGATAACGATGGCACAACTTTAAATGCAGGTATTGGCTCACACAGTTACCAAAACTATAACGGTTCGACTCAGCAAAAGATTGGTGAAAATACAACCGTAACAGCTGCCGGAGCTTATACTCATACCAAAGGGTTTGATTTAGCGCCAAAAGATGTTAGCCCAAGACAATATGATAAAGATGGCTTCCTGAGTAAGTCATTATGGTTAGGCATTGAACATCAATTTTCTTCAGAAATATTAGCGTATGCAAGAGCGTATGGTTATGACAACCGTACAAATTATGACGTATCCGAGTATGCAGGATTAAGTGTGGATACCCGCAAGCTTTATAGCCGTACTTATGAAACCGGTTTGAAATATCATCAGGGTAAATATTCGTCATCATTGATGGGGAGTTATGGTTATTCAAAAGATTACAACTTTGATCCTAGAAAAGGACAATATAGTGAATCTGCAAATCTTGATGAGTCCAAACAGTACAATATTCAATGGGGTAATAGTTACCTATTAGATAAAGGTAATATTAGTGCGGGGGTTGATTATCAACGTCAAAGTATTGAGCCTAGCAGTTATGCGATGATCAGTGAAAAACAGACGTTAAATAACACCGGGATATACCTCACAGGGCAATATGCGATTATTGATTCTGTAACAGCAGAAGCCGCTATACGTTCTGACCATCACTCTGAATTTAATTGGCACACAACATGGCAATCGGGCCTTAGTTGGGAGTTTTATGAGGGTTATAAACTTATTGGTTCATATGCAACTGCCTATAAAGCACCTAATCTAACCCAATTATATGCGTATTCTTCATCGGCATACGGAACAACGCTAGGTAATCCGAACTTAAAACCTGAAGAAAGTAAGCAGTGGGAGATAGGGGTTGAAGGAACGACAGGACCACTCTTTTGGCAGGTCAATGCATACCATAATGATATTGATAACCTGATTGCATATAAAGCAGGTAATCCAATTAGCTCTTACGAGAATATTGGTGAGGCTGAAATTAAAGGTATTGAATGGGTTGGTGAGTTCGAAACAGGTGTTCTTCATCACCAAGTAACCTATCAATATATTGATCCACGTAACAAAAAGACGGATAAGATTCTGGAGAGACGGGCTAAGCAGCAAGTTAAATACCAGCTAGATTGGGCTATTGATAAAGTAGATATGGGGCTAACCTACCAATATATAGGCTCTCGCTATGATAATGACTATAGCCAATTTCCTTCTAGACGTGTAAAACAAGGCGGTGTTAGCCTTTGGGATCTCACAGCTGCGTATCCAATCACTTCACATCTCACAATTCGTGGTAAAATAGCTAATATGTTCGATAAAGACTATGAGACCGCGTATGGTTATCGCACCGCTGGAAGAGAATATTTCCTCACTGGAAGCTACAATTTCTGATAACACCCTATCTGTTCGCCCGACCATTCTAGTGTTTGACTCTGGAGTGGGCGGGTTATCTGTCTATCGTGAAGTCAAAAAAATGATCCCGAATGCCCACTATATCTATGCATTCGACAATGAAGCCTTCCCTTATGGTGAAAAAAGTGAAGAGTTTATTATTGATAGGGTCTATCAAATCGTAAATTCGATAGCTGCAAAGCATCCTTTAACGATCGCAATTATTGCTTGTAATACGGCAAGTACAGTCAGCCTTCCTAATTTAAGGGCCCATTTCTCCTTTCCTGTTGTAGGCGTGGTTCCCGCAATTAAGCCGGCTACCAAACTAACACGTAATGGTGTGGTTGGTTTATTGGCAACGAAAGGCACCGTAAACCGTGAATACACTAAAGAGCTGATCGATCGTTTCGCAACAGACTGCAAAGTGATTTCCTTAGGGTCTGCGGAATTGGTCCAACTAGCAGAAAGAAAGCTGCATGGGGAAACATTACCATTAGACGAAGTTGCTCAAACTGTCAGGCCATGGCTCAGAATGCCAGAACCCCCAGACACCGTTATTTTGGGCTGTACTCATTTCCCTCTATTAATAGAGGAACTAGAAAAGGTACTTCCCGATGGCACAAGGTTTATTGATTCAGGTTCTGCAATAGCAAGAAGAACGGCTTGGCTAATTAACAACCAAGCTGAGACGATGAATTCTGATGAAGACGATTTCGCATATTGTTTATTAATGGATGCCAACGTAAAAGACTTACAGCCTATTCTTGAGCTTGAAGGGTTCAAAACGCTGCAAAAACTAGCTATTTAAGTTAAATTTGATGGAAAGCTGAGCGAACGAAAAAAAAATGCAAAAAAAGGGTTGCCAGATTTTTCTGACTCCCTATAATGCGCCACCACTGACCGGGAACAAGACAACGCAAAGCGCGATGAACACTGAAACGGCAGCGAGAGATTCTGAAAAGAAAAAGCAAAAAATTGCTTGACTCTCACAGAGGAAAGCGTAATATACGCCACCTCGCGACAACGACCTAAGTTAATAAAGACTGAGTCGAATTTCCAAAAGAAATGTCGCAACGCTCTTTAACAATTTATCAGACAATCTGTGTGGGCACTCACAGGACACTATCAAAAAAATATTTGATTTTAAGTCTTGAAGAGTGACTAACACGTTAATTCATATATATGAACTAATAGGTAATCTGGTTTCTTCGGAAATCAGGCGACAGTAAACATTCTTTGAGCATCAAACACTTTTAATTGAAGAGTTTGATCATGGCTCAGATTGAACGCTGGCGGCAGGCCTAACACATGCAAGTCGAGCGGTAACAGGGGAAGCTTGCTTCTCGCTGACGAGCGGCGGACGGGTGAGTAATGTATGGGGATCTGCCCGATAGAGGGGGATAACCACTGGAAACGGTGGCTAATACCGCATAATCTCTTAGGAGCAAAGCAGGGGAACTTCGGTCCTTGCGCTATCGGATGAACCCATATGGGATTAGCTAGTAGGTGGGGTAATGGCTCACCTAGGCGACGATCCCTAGCTGGTCTGAGAGGATGATCAGCCACACTGGGACTGAGACACGGCCCAGACTCCTACGGGAGGCAGCAGTGGGGAATATTGCACAATGGGCGCAAGCCTGATGCAGCCATGCCGCGTGTATGAAGAAGGCCCTAGGGTTGTAAAGTACTTTCAGTCGGGAGGAAGGCGTTGATGCTAATATCATCAACGATTGACGTTACCGACAGAAGAAGCACCGGCTAACTCCGTGCCAGCAGCCGCGGTAATACGGAGGGTGCAAGCGTTAATCGGAATTACTGGGCGTAAAGCGCACGCAGGCGGTTGATTAAGTTAGATGTGAAATCCCCGGGCTTAACCTGGGAATGGCATCTAAGACTGGTCAGCTAGAGTCTTGTAGAGGGGGGTAGAATTCCATGTGTAGCGGTGAAATGCGTAGAGATGTGGAGGAATACCGGTGGCGAAGGCGGCCCCCTGGACAAAGACTGACGCTCAGGTGCGAAAGCGTGGGGAGCAAACAGGATTAGATACCCTGGTAGTCCACGCTGTAAACGATGTCGATTTGAAGGTTGTTCCCTTGAGGAGTGGCTTTCGGAGCTAACGCGTTAAATCGACCGCCTGGGGAGTACGGCCGCAAGGTTAAAACTCAAATGAATTGACGGGGGCCCGCACAAGCGGTGGAGCATGTGGTTTAATTCGATGCAACGCGAAGAACCTTACCTACTCTTGACATCCAGAGAATTTAGCAGAGATGCTTTAGTGCCTTCGGGAACTCTGAGACAGGTGCTGCATGGCTGTCGTCAGCTCGTGTTGTGAAATGTTGGGTTAAGTCCCGCAACGAGCGCAACCCTTATCCTTTGTTGCCAGCGATTCGGTCGGGAACTCAAAGGAGACTGCCGGTGATAAACCGGAGGAAGGTGGGGATGACGTCAAGTCATCATGGCCCTTACGAGTAGGGCTACACACGTGCTACAATGGCGTATACAAAGAGAAGCGACCTCGCGAGAGCAAGCGGAACTCATAAAGTACGTCGTAGTCCGGATTGGAGTCTGCAACTCGACTCCATGAAGTCGGAATCGCTAGTAATCGTAGATCAGAATGCTACGGTGAATACGTTCCCGGGCCTTGTACACACCGCCCGTCACACCATGGGAGTGGGTTGCAAAAGAAGTAGGTAGCTTAACCTTCGGGAGGGCGCTTACCACTTTGTGATTCATGACTGGGGTGAAGTCGTAACAAGGTAACCGTAGGGGAACCTGCGGTTGGATCACCTCCTTACCATTGAAGTGTTTTTGTGAAGTGCTCACACAGATTGTCTGAT